>JAHLWW010000075.1 GCA_019057715.1 Candidatus Jordarchaeum sp. JNZ_1113 | reverse complement strand
CAGACTGCGTCAGGTTTGTCCAGTCCAAGACCGTTTGCCCCGATGACGAATCGATAACTCTATATTTGAAGTAGTAAGTTGAGTTTGCAGAGCGATTAACAAAGGTTCCATTACTAAACGTCCAGTTAGCTACGAGCAGGAAAGTATAGGGCGTCCAGGTGCATGTAAGCGATGTGCCATTCATAATCGTTATGTTCGTCTTCGTGACTGCAGCATAATCGGTGCAAATAAGAAGCACGCTGGCATTTGATGAAAGAGGCACGGTGAGGTAACTTGAGCCGTTAACATTTCTAGGTTGGCTATCCTCGTACAAGGAGATGTTATATGTGTTTGGTGGTAGGCGGAAGTGTATATATCCTGTGGCGTTCGTTTTTCCCGACGAGACGAGACCAGACGCGTTTGTTATTGTAACGTTAATGTAGGGGAAGTCGCTGCCAGACGGATATATCACGTGGCATACTAGATTAACTACGTTCAGTGTGACGTTTAATGATTGGTGCCCTGTTAGGGTAATTTGCGTGCTGTTCACGTATGTTTGATACGTTATTCCTTCATGAGTCTCGTTCCATGTGACGCAGACGTTGTAGCTACCCTCGTAAAGGTAGAAGGTTGCATGTCCGGTTTCGTTTGCCGTCTTGCTGAGAAGCAACTCGTTATTAGTGGCGTTTCTTACCTCAATGAGTGCTCCGTTCAAGTTCCAGTCGTCCTTGTCTACAGCGTGGACTGTTAGGTTGAAGAAGCGCTCCTCGACGCCACCGACAGATACAGACCTGCTCTTTACGGCCTCAGCGAACAATTCAAACGGACTAGATCCCTGAGTGCCATTCCAAACATAGAAGGCGTAGCATTCACGTATAAGGTCTCCAGGGTTAACATATATTGGGCTGATCGTGGTGGTCCTATACCAGCTTTCTGAACCGCTACTGTAGTTCACGGTGAAGCTCCAGGATACTGATGATGGGCTTGTGACGTTAAACTGTGGAAATTCGACGTCGACTATGCCGGCAGCAATACCAGAACCAGAGGCCCCCAGAGTGCAGAACCAGTCCGCTGATCCCAAAGAGTAGACCCCAGTAATCATTTGCTCCTCAACACGGTTGCCGCTCGTTTTGTATATCAGATTAGGCATTATTCCAGGGTCAAAAGAGTAACCGCAACTTAGATATGAAGAAACATAGTCGCTAGAACTGCTAAAAGACTCTTGGAACACCGTTGTTGTTTCGCACATCCAGCCCCACTCGAAGAACCTGTATGTTACGTTAGCATAAGTGTTCAGCGTGGTGCTACCACTTCTAAACGGAACGCTGGACTTAACGGTGACAAAGAGCGGCCCTGAACTATAATTCAAGGAAACACTAGAAGGAGAGCCGCTAGTAGTATAAGTTGTGGTGAACCAGAAAAACCACCAGCGCCATCTTTCCGTGAATGTCGGGTTGTTGTGGAATGGTGTTTGGCTCCAGTTGCCTTCGTAGAACGTATTGTAGCATTCAAATATTTTTCCACCGTAAGAAGCTTCATTGATGTATGCTTTATAGTATTTTCCATTAACAATTATATTTGTTCCCGCGGTTGTGGCGTTCACTTGTGGTGTGAAGGAGGGGGCGTTGACTGGTGAGTCGTTGAAGTATATGTAGTAGGTTGTGTTGGATGACGTGACGTTGGCGTGGAATGTTATTGTCGCTTTGAGGACGTGCCCGGTGGTGTTAGTGGTTTCGTTCCAGATTTGGTATGGTAAGCCGGGTTGGGGTAGCCATGAGGAGCCGTTCCAGAGCTGGACTCTTAGGCTACTGTTGTGGCAGCTTACGCCGAGTGCTTGGAAGTCGATGTAAACATCTACTGGGATCGTTGCGTTTATTCCGGCGCTGACGCTCACATTGATAGGTATCCTGTATTTGAATGTGGTGTTCCACCATGGGGCGGCGTCTTGTGGTGGCGTGGTTGTTGTTGGTTGGGTCTGTGTGGGTGGTGCTGAGAGGGGGGTGACGACTTGGTTGGGTAGGAGTAGGAGCGTCGGGAGTAGAAGTGCGAGAATTATTGTTAGGGTTACGAGTTGGGTTTTCCTCCTCAAACCTGCCCCCTCCAAGGGAGCCCCTCCGGAAAAAGCCCTTTCAAAAATAGGGGGATTTTTCTTGTTTAAATAGTTTGTGGAAAAATTTTGGTTATCGCTGCTGTTTTGTTGGGATGTGTATGGGGGCGACTATTTTTGCCGTGATTGTTTGGAGGGGGTTTAGTGGGTTTTGTAGTTTTTTGCCTGTTATTTTTAGTAGGTGGGTGAGTGTTTTTGCGGGGTGGCCGCATTTCTCTACGAGGTACACGTTTTCTTTGCCGTGCTTCTTTTTGAAGTAGACTGCTGTTTCTTTTATGGCGCAGGGGCCGACCACCAGTATTGGTGGTTTTGCTTCTTCCACTTCTTTAAGGTTTATCCCTTTGCCGTAGACTACCGTTAGGGGGGTTTCTAGTTGTTGGGCGTTGAGTGCTTCTAGTATTGTGATGGTTGCGCCTTTGCATCCTTCGGGGCAGGCCATGTCTCGTCCTTCTATGATCTTGACTTTTTCTGGCAGTTTTGGTGGTTCATAGCTTTTTTCGAGCTCTGGTAGTTCGCCCACTATTCTTATTTTTGATTGTTTGCCGTATCCTAGCCCTTGCTCGTCTGCAAGCTTGAGGTGCTTTACCTCGTCGAGGGAGTAACCTAGAATTCGGGCTCCTACGGCGTCGACGGCGACGGAGTCCACTCCTCCGATCAGCACGTTTATTTGTGGGAGGAACCTGCCGAGATTCGTTGAGGGCACGCCGCCGCGCGTTACGGCTTTGAGCCCGTCGATCACGGTGAAGTCTGGCCTCACAACTCGGTATATGTCTGCGATGAACTGGTGGAGTTGGTTGTTGAGCTTGTCCAGCCTGCTCTCGTAGCGAACCAAGTTAATCTGTCCCTTCAGTGAGAGGGAGACTGTTGTTGTGCGGCTTGTCTTAAGCCTTGGGAGTGAAAGGTAGAGGTTTTCCTCCCTCTCCTTCAGGAGGCTTTTGTAGAGGATTCTTGGGAACAGGACGTCGTATCCGTCCTCTCCGACCCTCAGCTTGACTGAGATTTGTTCATCTAGGTATAAGGGTTTGCCCCCGCTGCGCTTCACCACTTTGTCCATGCCTGTCACTTTGAAGGCGTAGCGTGTGAGGAAGCCATGTGGGGAGCCGTCCATCACGTATACTCCGCCGACGCCTGTTTCTTTGAAGAGCTCGATAACCGAAGCTACAACTTCAAGAGACGTGGAGGCGTGCGGTTTGAGAGGTGATGTGTCAACTTTGATAAATACTTTATTCTTCCCTTCAACTAGGTAATCAAATCCTCCGAAGAAGTCGAACATTTTCTTTAGTGATTCTTCAATGCTGCTTGAAACTTGCTTGACGATGACTAGCGACAACCGGTAAACCTCCAAGATAAAGTTGGAAAAGGAGAGATAAATAGTTCTCTCTCGATTTTAGTTAAACGTTTTTAGTATGCGTTTCGTGTGAGGTCGGCTGGAGTTAGTACGTTCTCTGTGGGGTACCCTTTTTCCCTTAGGAACCTTACAAATTTGAGGTCCAATGTGAGGAGGTTTGCGTTCACCCTTCTCGACGTCGAATAGATTAAGTTGTCTATGAAATCCCCGTGACCTTCATGGTACAAATGGTAAGCGTCAGCATAGGCTTCAGCGGGAGGACTTATGCTTGTGTAGGTTTCGAATATGGCTTTCAGGCCATCAATTATTCTTTCGATCTCCCGTGGCGAGACGACCTTTAGAATTTTCCACATAATCTCGAGAATGCTGACCTCTAGATACATGACTTCATATCGATGGAATAACTTAATGGCGTCATAGACTTCTGGGTCTGTCTCTATGCCGACTGCTGGCAAAAGAAAGCTCGTGTCCACAATGGTTCTGGGCTTACCTTTCAATGTAGCTTTTCTGCTGCGCAACACTTTCCCCCTCTAGCTCCTCAAGGGATACTTTAGCCACCTTCCTGCCGTGCAGTGACAGCCACACAGCGTCGCGCACCGGCTTCACGGTGATCTTGTCCTCTTCAACAGCTATGCTCACTTTTACTCCTTCCTCCAATCCAAGCTTTTCAGCTACCTTCTTCGGTATCACGAGCGTACGCCTTTTCCCGACACGCGCAACGACCTCTAAACTCACAGCGACCACCAAAAGTAGGTTAATTCTCAAACTAATAAATAATTTCTGCTTAAATCACAATTTCAGATAAAAAGTCAAATCAGAACAACTTGTGGAACAGAGCAACGGAGGTAAATGAGGGAGATGTGACCGGCAAGTTTTTAGGTTTAGATTTCCCGCTTATGGGACGGTTGCTCCACACCGGTGCTACTTGAAGAGGGTGGAGGTCGCTGAGGTTATCGTTGCTTGTAGGAGTTTTGCGTCAGTTCTTGGCTTTCTATAATAGTTTGGCTTGTCTGGCTGCCTTCTTTTTTAGGAGTGCTTCTTCTTTTACTCCGAAGTGTTCTAGTACTCTCATGGCTGCCGGTATTACTTGGTTTGTTATGTAGTAGTCGGTGTCGACTTGTTCAGGTTCGACTAGGCTATATGGGTATGCTCTGTCCGATATTTTCTCGCTTCCTTTGGTTATGATGTAGCCTATTTTGCTTCCTGCTTCAAGTCTCCCTCCTGCCTTGATTAGTCTTGTTGCTGCTACGATGTGGGGGGCTTTGACCTTGTATTCTCCAGGTGACTTTGTAAGGGTTTCCCAGACGACGAGTTTTTCTAGAGGGATTTGTCCTGCAGCTACCGCTTCGATAATACTTCTAACATAGTTTACGGCTTCCTCGACATTCTCGCTTCTCAAGACTATTTCTATGACTTTTTCTTGGACTTCTCTCGCTATTTCTGGCCAGTCTCCTCTCACCACCTCGAAACCCACCACGTCTAGCGTGCCGTCGTCGAGGAGGCCTGCGTAGCGCTTCTTTGCGCCAGAAAAGAAGACCTTCACATAGGTCTTGTCTGGTTTCATCTCTAAGCTTAGAGTTGACTCGACTTCGCGGCTGAACGCCTCAACCTTCTCAGGGACGTTGTTTATGAATACGCTGTCGGTGTCGGCGTAGAGCACTTTTAACCCGTGCTTTTCAGCTATTTCTATGGTTTTCTTTATGGTTTCTCTGCCCCACGCTGCAGTTGCCTCAGCCACCTGTCGCAGGTACCACTTGGCGCCCGTCCAGCCACAATACCCGTATACCGCATTAGTCATCGTTTTAACAGCTCTCTGCCTCTCGTCGAGGAGATGGTAGTCTGGACTTCCGGGAGAAATCTTCTTCATCCGTTCCCTTATTTCTCGCCTAACTTTGATAAGCTTCTCTAGAACTCTTTTATAGAATCCTGGGGGCTCCTTCCTGAATCTGTGGTTAACCTCGGGAGCCACGTGAACCTCATCGTCCGTTACTTTTTCGTCGGGTGAAACATAGGTGTCAGGTGAAACGTTGAACTTTATCATTATGTTAGGGTACATGGAGGCAAAGTCGAGGACGGCGACGTTCCTGTAGATCCCGGGCTTCGGCTCGAGAACATATCCTCCGACGTAGGGCTGCCTAGCGCGCTCAACCCTAGCTGGGACAAGCTCCCCTGAAGCATGAGCTTCTCTCATCAGCATGTTCTCAACTCTGAAGCCTACGCCAGCCCTCATCACTTGGTCTAGGGGCATTCCTGAAACTTGAGACATGGATACAACTGTCGGCAGGAGCTTCTCGGCAATCCCGAGTATGAGTTCCACGTCGTGACGTGACGCCTCCAGAATTCTGCTTTTAAGGGAGGGAGTATCCCAGTAGCGTGGAACCTGAGTGAAGTCGACGTTCACCCTCGGGGCTTCGGCTTCAACCTTAAGGTAGTCCGCGATGTTCCTCAGCGTCTTTAGCTTTACTTCAGGGAGTATGCTGGCGGCGTCGTAAAGATCGATGTGAGCTCTCCCTACGACGGAGACGTGTCCATAGACGCTAACGTGGGGCTCTGACCCATCCCTGTTTATAGTAAACTTGACGCCGAGGTGCTTTGCCCTATTGATGAGGTATTGGAGGTCGAAGAAGTTAGAATAGAAGCCAACTATAACGTCCGGGTCATAATCTGAGACAAACGAGACAAACGACTTTATGGCGCCTCTATCGTCGTGCCCTTCAGCCTCGAACTGTCGCACAAGTCCGTCCCCGGTCACCGTTGATATGAGGATCACAGGGTCTATTTCGGGGTTCATGGAGCCTGTAGGGCTATAAACGTCAATCTTGAAGCCGAGCAGCTTAAGGTGTGGTGGGCGCTCTTCGCCTGAAGGCTTAGGGTGCGTCTCCGCCACGTAAATCTTGTAGCGGTCTCCTCCTTCGGGAGAAACTTTCAACGTGTGCCAGCAGCACGGTGTGACGCCTATGTAGTTAAGGTATTTCGTGTAGAACCTTATGTCAGCCTCGAAGCAGCCTTCAACACCAGGAAGCCTTTCAAGCTTCCTAGCGTAGTGAGGAGAGTAGTCCGGGTCTTCGAATGACGCCATGAGGCACTTTACCGGCTTTCCAAGTAGGCGCCGCTCTACAACGTTGACCGCTGTTATGGGGGAAGCCTCGATCGAGGATGATTTAACGGCCTCAAGAAGAGACTCGACCGATACGCCTGGCTTGGGGGTTATGTAGAGGTGGGGGGTAAACGTGTCGAATACTAATACTCTTTCTCCCTTATCGTTAATCCCCCAAAGTAGAACACGCGGATTCTTACCGGTCTTCTGACCAACATCCAAAACCCAGAACGAGAGATTCAAGGATGACCCTCCAGTCCCTCTCCAAGAAAGAGAGAGAGAACAATGAAAATAAATTTTGGCATAGCACCACTCATAACAAACCTGGAACTGAGAAAAATAAAGAGTTGTACGCGGAAGAGGAGCCTTGGCTGCTTAGGTAACATATTTTCTCAGTTTTTCTTTAATCTGGGCGTAGTGATGGGTTAAGGCGAGCGCTTTAATCGCCTCTTCTATTGTGAAGAAGAAGGGGACTTCTGCTTCTTCCAGAGCTTGGTAGAGGCTTACTATGTCCTCGATCCTTGGGCCGTAAGCCCAGACCGCCACAGGCTTTCCCGTTTCCCGGAGGCGTGAGAGCTCTTCCGCTATCTCTTTATGAGGAAACCATCGGGTTGCGTAGAGAGTTATGAAGGCAGCGTCAACGTTCTCGTCGTTAAGCACTATGCTCCACGATCCCTTGTAGAGTTTTCGAGGGTCGTCGGAGACAGGGAAGGCTGGCCCCACATCAACAGGGTGAGATGCCATCGACGGATGTATCGATGCCAGTTTCTCTATGGATTCACGTGAAAGCTTGGCCAGTCTGAGGCCCATACGGGAGGCTGCATCTATCGCCATAACGCCGCCTCCTCCCGTTATAGTCACTATCCCAAGGCGGTTTCCGCGCGGGAGAGGTTGGTAGGCGAAAATCTTTGGGATACTCAGCAGCTCTTGAAAAGTGTCAACAAGTAATATGCCCGCCTGCTTCATGGCAGATTCGTAAACAGCATAGTTACCCGCCATTGCGCCAGTATGAGACTGCACGGCTCTAGCGCTTTCCTCGGTCTTCCCGGGCTTAAGGACTATGACCGGTTTCTCTGCAGTCACTTTCCTCGCCACCCGCATGAAGCGGCGTCCATCCTTGACGTCTTCAAGGTGCATGGCGATCACCTTCGTGCCCGGATCATCTCCGAGGTACTCCAATATGTCCGACTCATCTACGTCGCACTTGTTGCCGAGGTCGCACACCTTGCTTAGGGGGAGACGCATGTCGCAGAAGCTCATCGCCTGAGGCCCAATTATGCCCGTCTGAGCCACAAGAGCCACTGGGCCACGTCTCAAAGAATCATAGTCAATGTAGTAAGGGTTGGTGACGACGCCGCTCCAAGCATCCAGAACGCCTATAGTGTTAGGTCCAAGGACGCGGATCCCCCACCTCCTTGCCGTTTCGACCATTCTCTTCTGTAGTGCCGCTCCCTTAGCTCCTCTCTCGGCGAAGCCGTCAGCCACAACCACGGCGGCTTCAACACCCTTCTCTCCGCAGTCGTCGATCACCCCTGATACTGCTTCAGCAGAAGTGATGATCACAGCTAGGTCAACTTCACCGGGGACGCTTCTAACGTTGGGGTAAACATCAAATCCGTCCACAGACTTATACTTCGGGTTAACCAGGTATATCTGCCCCTTGAAACCAAACTTCCTCATGTTGAAGGCTACGACACGCGCCCCAAAGAAAGGTGATCCCATAGAGCCTACGACTACCACGCTCTTAGGATTAAAAAACAAGTCTATAGATGATTTGCCACTTGAAAGCGGCATTCTTTCACCCTCAAGAGGCATCCATAAGCGAATTTAAAAAATGCTTGGAAAAACCGTTAGAACCGCTGTCCATTTTTATTGTTATTTTATTGTTTATATCTGCGAGGCGTTAAATTAACTTTGAGACGTTGAATGCTCGACGTTTCTGGTCGCTCATGGAGGCTTGACAAAAAGACTCGCCGGATGCCATTTTAAGTGGAGCTGGTGAGGGGGTTGCAGGATGAAGCTGAAAAGTAGGGGGGCGCCGACTGGAATTCCTACTTCACAGAGGCGTAGCCATCATGATTCAAGGCAGCCTCAAATCTATGCGTGGAAGCCGGAAACGTCAAACTCACTAAGATAATAACTATGAGAAAGCAATGTTCCAGAGTAACTTTCGCACCGAGGAGTTCGTGATACGGGCTTCTTGTTTAATGTGAAAGTATTGGTTGGTTCTGTGCTTTCGAGCACACTAGCCTTTGTGGGAGCTGTTTTTCATTAAATGCCATGTTGAGGTGTGCACGTGCAAGTGGATGGAGGAGTTCTCCCCAGAGGCTTACTTTTTGGCTATTACGAATGCTGAAAAGTAGATTTTCCAGTGTTTGAAGCCGGCGTTTTTTAGTAGCGTGATTATTTCCTGTTTAGAGTATGCTTTATTGGCGCCGAACAGGCGTGTGGTTACGTCTATGG
>JAHLWW010000074.1 GCA_019057715.1 Candidatus Jordarchaeum sp. JNZ_1113 | reverse complement strand
ACTCTAACATTTTCATTGTGGCCAGCCATGGCGAACTTCTCATGATCGACACAGGAACAGGAATGTTCCATGAAAACATCAAAGGGCAACTGGAGAAGGATGGGTTAAGCGTCGAAAGCGTGGCCAAAATTGTTTTAACGCATGTTCACGTGGATCACAGCGGCGGTTTAGCAAAAATAATGGAGGAATCCTCTCCAGAAGTGCTAGTCTTCCATAAAGAGGCCGACAGCATAGAAAAAGGAGGCCCATTCACATTAGCCGACGAATTCGGCATCCCCTTCACTCCAACGAAGGTTCACGTTCGCCTCAAGGAAGGAGACGTCATAGAAGTAGGCCACCTCCTCCTAGAAGTAATGAACACTCCTGGGCACACAGCAGGCTCAATATGTCTCTACGAGCCACGGGAAAAAATGCTCTTTTCCGGAGACACTGTTTTTACCGGCGGAAACTTCGGCAGAGTAGACCTCCCCACAGGAGACCTGCAGCAGCTAATCTCTTCCCTCAGACGTCTAAGCAGACTAGACGTAACATACGTTTTCCCGGGCCACCTCGACATAGCAACCAGAAAAGGAAGCGAACAAATAGCCCTCTCATTAAGATACGCCGAGCTCATGGCAAACCTATAAGCATAACAACCACAGTAACACTATAAGCTTCCGAGCACCGTCAGAGGGTATTTCAAGACGAGGCGTTTTTCATCTAACTTCTCCATAACTCCTATCCTCTTTATAGCTCTTCCCATCTTTCTTCCTCTTCCACAACTTCTTCCTCGCCTTCCTCTATGACTCCATATTCCTCTTTGGCTATCTGAGGTGCGTATTTTCCCTTAACTACATACCTGTAGAATACTGTTTCCCCGGCGGTAGGACTTCTTCTTGTTATTTTAATTATGTCTCCGGGTTTCGCTCCTATAGCTTTAACGGCAGGATCCGTGTCTTTTATCCTTGGCAACTGCTCCTCCCTAACGTGAAAAGTCTCAAGCAGCCATTTTCTTTCCTCTTCACTGATAACTTCGTGCCTCGGAACCAACTCATGCTCAAATATGTTGAAGCGAGGATAGTCAACTAATAGCTCGACGCCGCTCTCCTCAGCCATCTCTTCAGCGTTAGGCGTGCTCCTCTTGCCACCCATGATCACTCCCCTACCAGCCTTGAACTCCCCCATTTTTTCTTTGACCTCCCTGATCATCGCTGTTCCGACAACTTTATTCGGAGGAGCAACCTTAACAACAAATTTTTGATTTACCCCACCCTTCTCGGCGTCAACCACGAAGAACCCTTCCCCAGTGATCTCTTTCAAATCAATAATGTTATAACCCCTAAGAGAAAGCAGCGTCCTAACCTTCTCTGAATCCATAAAGAACCCCCTCAGACGGGAAAAGCAAGCATACAAGAGGCAATCACAAATCATCCTTAATAACTTTTCTCCCCCAACGATAAGTGTATGATGCAACCAAAAACGTTATGAATGAAACAAACCAATAATGGAAAAAACGGAGGTCACTAAATTGAATAATTCACACAGGAAAACCATAATTCTTCTCCTGGTAGTCCTGTTCTCCATATTATCCCTAACGTTACCGCAAACGCCCACCAATCAACAGTTACCAGTCATATTAACAGTTACTTCTTCAATGAGCCAGCCTAAAGGCAATCTTCTCTCAAAGATCGACTATAGACTTCAATCCATGATGGATGAAGAAGACCCTAACCAGAAAGTCGAAATGATAGTGGTCTTCCAAGGAGTCTCATCCACTAGGGGAGCCGAGCTCCTCAAGTCCCTCGGAGACATCACAGTACTTGAAACATACAGCATAATAAGCGGTGCACTTATCGAAGCCCCCCTAGGCATGGCAATAAACATAGCACCCCAAAACTACGTAAAGTCAATAACATATAACTACAAAGTCAAAATACACAGCACACTCCACACTCTACAAGCCACAGCAACCACCTACTCCGCAAACATAGAGCAGATAGGCGCAACCCGTCTCCACCAGCTGGGCATAAACGGAACAGGAATCAAAGTCGCAGTCCTCGACACAGGAATAAACACCCACGAAGCCCTACCAGCCACCAAAATAATATACAGTAAAAGCCTATTCCAGGAAGAAGGCATTGAAGACCTTAACGGGCATGGGACACATGTAGCCGGTATAATTGCAGGATACTGCGAAGGAAAATATGTCGGAGTTGCCCCCGGCGCCCTACTCCTAAACATAAAGATTCTCAACAAAAATGGCGAAGGAAATCTCAGCGGCTTAGTAGATGGCATTAATGAAGCGGTAAGTCAGGGTGCTAATGTTATTTCTATTTCTGCCGGTGCCCTGATAAATAAACCAGATGATCCTGCGTGTCAGGCGGCTAACAATGCTATGCTGGCAGGGGTTGTTGTGGTTGCCGCTGCTGGCAACGAGGGCCCTGATAGCGGCACGGTGAATGCTCCAGGCAAGGCGGCGCTGGCGATATGCGTTGGTGCAGTCACTTCGTCCAACGTTATACCTGACTTCTCGAGCCGCGGCCCAACACCTGACAATCGAGTAGGCGTAACTATCTTAGCTCCAGGTGTAAACATTGTCTCCCTAGACTACAGTAACTCCAGCGGTTATGTGCGTATGAGTGGTACTAGTCAGGCGACGCCTCATGTTTCAGGAGTAGTCGCCCTTCTCCTAAGCAATATGAGTCTGACTCCCTCAACGGTGAAGGCGGCTCTCATGGCTACTGCGGTTGACTTGGGCGATGATCCTTACGCTCAAGGGTGTGGGCTGGTTAATGCTTCGGCAGCCTATGACCTGCTCTCTAGCGGGAAGCCTCCAGTAGCCATATCTCCTCCTAGGTTCGAGTTAACTAGCTTTGGCTCTGAGCTCTCCGTAACAGTGAATTTCACCATAGTTGGAGGGTTAGCTAGGGATGACTACTTGAGTAATGTGAGTATTAAAGTTGAAGGCGGCATCTCAAGCCTCATAACTCTTTCGTCGACGGGCCCCTTCAATCTTAACGACACGCACGTGTTCGTGGCCGCTACGATCTATGTTCCATCATATTATATGGCTCCGTTCTTCTCTGGCTCGATAAAACTTGTTAATGGCGATGGCACTGTCATAGCTAGCGTGACTATACAAGGAACAGGACCAACAATGTTCCTGTTGCTGTACCTCCTAAGCCAGGAGACTTCCTCATTCTATGTTACAGTGGCAGAGGTCATATTTGTTTGTCTCGTAGCAGGTGTCGCACTCATCGTTAGTCTAGCAGTACGCTATAGGAGAAGGCATGCTCCTCCGAAAGAAGAGGGCTTCATGCCTGAACCAATAGATCTTGGTCCACTTGGAGGAGAACCCTACAGGTGGCCCTACTAATCCCTTCATTTTTTTGAAGGTGTTCCGGTTGATTAGTACGAGTGCTTTTTGGAGTTTGGTGTCTGACCTTGTAAGCGTTATTTCCCATCTGCAGTTTTACCCATCCCACTCGGTTTCTAACCACTTGAAGCGTGCCGGCTCCGGTCGCTTCGCTCACTCTTTACGTGTAGGATACATAAGCTTCTTATTATCGAGGCTCGTGGGGTGCTCGTCTTCCATCTGTGCTAGGGCTGGCGTGCTGCATGACGCGGGCTACGATGTTGAAGACGCAGCCAACGTGTTAAGGCAACTGCTGAGCCACGCTGAGAAGGGTGCTAGAATAGCAGAATACATCGGGGAGCCTCGTAGAGTGGTTGAAGCCATAAGGACACACATGTTTCCTCTAGGGGGGCCGCCTAAGACTGTTGAGTCATTTGTCGTGTGGCTTGCCGACAAAATGGATGCTGTTCTTGAACTTCTCGGCTTAACCCGGCTTCTTGATGGCGCTATAAAACTGCCGGAGGCGCGTTGCAAGTGAACCATGCTACCTGCAATGAAATAATAGAAACGATAATCAAGTTTCTCTCCAAAACGGTGGGTGCAGATAAAATTTCCTCAGTAATCCTTTTTGGCAGCTTCCTTGACGGAAGTGCGTCGCCCATGAGCGACATAGACGTCCTAGTGGTTCTGAGAAGCAGTGATAAAAGAATAATCAGGAAGGCGGCAGCCGTTTTAAGGAGTCTTGAGAATCGTAAGCCCCCCTCATCACTTATCGAGATGGTGCTTGAAGGGGTGAAGGCTAAGACAGGAATGTTCAAATCCTTTTTTGTATGTAGCGAGGATGATCTTAAGTCGGGTGATTTCCCCTCAATATTTTCTTTGAGCCGCGCAATGTGTCTTCTCCTCGCCCCCTCAAAGCTAGTTTTGGGCAGCGTGATCGACGGGGCAAAGGTTGTCTACGGATGCATCCAACTACCTCCTCCACCAAAGCTCAGCTCAGCTCAAATTCTCAAGAGTCTCGTCATGAACCTTATCCTCTCCATGGCAGCCATAATAATAGCCCCATTCATCAAGGAAGCAGCCAAATACTCCATGGAGGCAGGAAAATGGAGCGTCATGGCCTCGTATTACTACACGTTCAGGAAGCGATTACCCGTCGAAAAAATACCGCAATCCCTTAGTGGATGGACACGCGTACATGCTGCAAAACTCATAAGTCTAAGGCGTAACTACTGGAACGACCCATACATACTAATCCTGACACCCTTTTTCACACTAACAACTCACCTACTTGCTCTCAGAGGAGCCATACGTCTCGTTCCCTAACTCAAAAAGTACTGCACTCGGAACCCTGATGCTTTTCTTAAGTCCCGTAGAACTCGAAGACTAGCTCTTTCCTCTTTCTCCTTGCAAGGAGAAACTTGCAAGCTGGGCGACCCATAGCTATACACTCGACTTCTACGCCGTTCCAGTCGTCGCCCGTCGCCTGCGAAAGTAGTCCCGCTCCATAACCGCTCAGGTACATGCAGACGGGTTGCCCGAACCCCTTGAGGCTCTCTGCAATGGGAGAGTTCTCGACGTAATAGGTCACCTTGCCGTCCGCCGCGTTCTCGATTACCATTTTTCCCCAACCCATTGCAGCGTAAAAAGGCGCGATCCAAGCCGCCAGCTCCTTCGCATCGCTAGGTGCTCCCATAACTTCCCTAAGAATTTCGTAATCCTTTCTTCCACATTCCTTCCCTGCCTCGTATATCCCTTCTAGGAGAGCCTCCCCTGCCAGTCTATTTATCCACTTATATATGATCGCCATTGCTTCAGGCCTCGTGAGCCAAACTCTCACGTTTCTAAAAAATAGGCATCCATCTTCAGCCCTTAACTTGAGCATTTCCTTGACTGCTTTCTCGTCCAGCTCCAACTAAACTCCTCCAAGCATTTTTTCAAGGCTCTTTGCCGCATTATCCATCTCGAGAAATATGTAGCCGATATTCGCATCAGGCTTAGCCACCACTAGGAGGACAGCTCGCTCCCCAACGTCAGTTAACACGAGAACTCCTCCATCCCCCTCTATGAAAACGTTTCTCGGTCTACCTAACCTCATCTCTTTCAACCCCTCCAACCCCATTCTCATTATAGATGGCGCTATAGCTGAAATCACTTTCTCATCGAAATCCGGCGTGAGGGTGGAAGCGATCATGAATCCTCTGTTACTTATCAGAGCCACCGCCTTCACCCCAGGTATGTCCCTTAATTCGTTCAGCTTCTCGTTTACCCTCCTAAACCTTTCCGTCATGCTGACAGCACCTCTCCTTTTGAGTAGCTCCATGGCTCTCACTTTTAACGGCTCAAACTCGGCGACATCCCCCCTCCAGCTCTTAAGCTTCTCCCTAACGTCGTCACCCAGTGCCGAGACTAGCTCGACAAGTAACCTCTCAGCCTCAGCCTGAAACTCTCCTGCTGCCCTTACAGCAAAAACAGCATCTCCATAATACTCGTAAACCACCATTTTACCTTCAAACTCTATCCTCTTAACCCTAGCCTCCTCAATCTCCTCTCCAAACTTAGAGATCGCGCTTAGAAAACCCGAGACAAGATTAGAGTCGATCCGTTCAGAACTCTCAGCGGGAATGTGCATCAGGCAAACGCCATCTCTATGAAAAACGCAAAAATCGAACATCCCGCTCAAGGACTCACACCTAATCAAATGTCATCACGTATTACTTTTAAATGTTTCATGACCAACGCAACCCGCCACGAAAAATTACGCAAAAGAGTATTTATCCAAAAATGGTGCAAACGAGTATACTGCACGGTTCTTCTTAACAGGTTCTTAGCAGGATCATGTTTTCACTAGCTACCTTAAGTGTCACGAAAATCCAGTAAGTTATCCTCAAAGAAAGTGAGGCGAAAAAACTGTCACTCAGCGCATCATCCTTTATTTATCCGCTTTTTGTTACAAAGCCCTCCTTAGCATAAACCATTTTAAGTTAACGTTTAGTCATAAGCATAAGCATTAGTTTGTTAGTGTCTTACGTTAGTGCTGAAAAATGCTTTTTAACTGCGTCCCTAAACACATAGCAGATCACCGAAGTTGCTTTTAAGGTAGAAATCGCAGTTTAAGGAAGCAAGAATGCAACTCACGTGTAAAAAAATTCGCTTGGGATTAGTGTGGTTCTATTGTCTTCAAAAAATTACCATTAAACTTCAGGAGAACTGGACGGGATTAATAAAAACATTAACTATCCTGACAATTGCGGCATCGCCTATCTGTGTGATGCCTGAGATATAAGTATCAATTAGTTGAATGTATTTGTAGCGTCACTAGTCATAACGCCTGTTTGAATGCTTTGGTAGCGTCGTTGGGCCCATTTTGCCACTTCTCCAACCACTCTGACCGCCCTTTCAGCATCCCAGAAGTAAGGTATATTTAGCTTTCTCATTCCCTTCCTTACTTCCTTCGAAATATTGTCCTCCACCTGGACGAGGACAGCGACCAGTGTTTTATCCTTGTCGGCTGCCTCCCGGAATGCCTTTTCAACGTCAAACGCTATTTCCTCCATGAGCTCCAGGATTAGGAAGACAATGTCCACTCTCTCGTCTCCTACGAGTGCGTTGACTGCGACCCTATGTTTTTCCCCCACCTCCTCTCCGTTAAGCTTGGTTGGAGGCCAGTAATCCACAGGGTTAACGCTGGGGCTAAACGGGCTCAGAACCTTCTCCCTGATAACTCTCTCGGTTTTCTCGGAGAGGCATGCCAGCGTTAAGCCGTTCTCCTCAAGGCGTGACGTAGCTATTGAAATCGCCCCTGAAGATGGACCAATGACGGCAACCCTATTTCCTCTCGGAACCCGACTCAACAGTATCCTTGCGGCATCAAACATCTCGTTGTAATGCGAAACGCAAATTGCACCTGCGTCTCTTAACTTCTCAGCTTCATCACTAACGCAGTAAGCCACCACCGGCTTAACGCTGGCCGCCTCCTCAACTCCTCTCACAACCCTCCCCGTCAGCTTGCAAAATTGGCAGAGAATCACCTTCGTTTCTCTATCCATAGAAAGAAACTTCAAAACATCTTCCTCATTAACATCACACGCATTCCCAACATGAATCAGCTTACTAAACTTTACACCTTCCGGTTGCCACCAACCCAACCCACAAGTTAGTCCTCCACTATGACCCACGAAACTCACTTCTCCAGCCTCAAACTTTCTCACAGGCGTCAGCATAGGAGCGAATCTCGCTGAGAAGTTCACCAAGCCAACAGTGCTCGGCCCAAACACACGAATTCTCTTCCGCCTTGCCTCCTCTAGAACAACCCTCTCCCTCTCCACACCTTCCCCTCCAGCCTCAGAGAATCCTGAAGACGCCATGATGACATTCCTAACATTAGCATCAGCCAGCTCAAGGAAGGCGTCAACTGCAGCGTCGGGTGGAAGGACGACTACTCCCAGCTCAGGCACCTCTTCCAACATGTCCACCCTGGGAGCGGCTGGAACGCCGAGTACGTCCTCCCCCTTTAGGTTAACGACGTAGAGCCTCCCTCTGAACCCCAAACTGGTAATGTTCTTAACGATCTGGTAGCCGAACTTTCCCTCAATGGGCGAGCCGCCGACGACTACGACGCTACTAGGGCTTAAAAATCCGTCCAGTGACACCTTTAAATCCCCCAGGTCATCACTTCCCTAAGTGCGGAGCACGATGAGCACCTGACGCATCCCGCACGGTTATCGAGCGGGTTAACCCCGAACTCCAGCAAAATCCTCCTTAAGGCGGCGTAAAGCTTAAGCATCCTCTCTGGGGGTGGCGGAGTAGCATCCTCCATTTCTGTGCCCGCAATAGGCATCAGCGGAACTAGAAAAGGCACGACACCAATTCGAGCAACCTCTTCGAAACCCCAAAGCAGGCAGCCATCAGCCTCACCTAAACCGGCGATAACGTATGTGCTAACTTGCCCCTCCCCGAACACGCTAACCGCCTCTCTCCAAGCCCTAAAATACTCCTCCAAGGATACCTCAGACTTCCCCGGGCAAACCTTTCTCCTAACATCCTCGTCGAACGTCTCGACGTGAACCCCAACAGTGTCCACGCCTGCGTCAGCCAGCTCCTCAAACACCTTAAGGTCTTTCGGGGGTTCAAGCTGGACGTGAACCGGGACATCATAGCTTTTCTTTAGTCCTTGCGCGGCTTCAGCTAGGAGCCGAGCCCCCCTATCTGAGGATGCAGGAGTCCCAGTTGTTATCGTCACATGTCTACAAATCCCCTCTTCTAACGCCGCTCCCACGACCTCGACAAGGTCTTCCACTCTCTTACGGGCAACAGTTAACCCGCCTTTTAGGGAAAGATCCACTCCGCAAAACTTGCAACCCAGCCCCGCCTCTCGCCTCACACAACTCTGGAGGAGGGTTGTAGCCACGCAGTCCTTTCCATGTAGGAGGGCAACCTTCCACATTGGAATCCCGCTGGAAGTAACCCTGCTGTAAAACCCCGGAACAGGGATAGGCTTAACCTCAGTAATCCTCTTTTCCCTTTCAACCACAAACCACCTTCCGTTTTCCCTTCTCAAAATTAGGCTAGACGTTCTTGCAAAGTGAGCAGACACGGGTGCGTTCACCACCCATCCTCCCTCTAGGAGAAGATGCTTGCCGCCAGCTGGTCCAGCCCCCGTCC
>JAHLWW010000073.1 GCA_019057715.1 Candidatus Jordarchaeum sp. JNZ_1113 | reverse complement strand
CATTTTTCATTTTAATGCCCGTAGGCAATGGCAATATAAAGGTTTTTTAACCTTTATATTTTGGGTTTTATGCTGCTGGAGGTTGTTGGATGGATGAATGTTTTCTTAGATTGTTCAGTGAAGTGAACAGGGATGCTGCTTTAGAGATGAGTTACAAGCCTAGGCCCTCCTACATCGCTAGGTGCAGGGAGCTGGGTATTGAGCCGCCGAGGGCTTTTTTTGATCCTAAGCTTAGAAGCCTTCACCCTTGGGTTGCGAGGCGCCCTAGATCCGTATCTAGGTTGAGCATACTTTTGGCTTTAAAGGAGTTGATTCCGCCGTCCGAGTTGTTAAGTGTTTTTGACGCTGAGAAGTTGTGTGAGCTGACTGGTAAGGGGTATCCTCCACTGATCTCCTTTTTTCCTCCCAAACAGTTGAACTTAAACCTAACGTTATGTGACCCGATGGCTGGAGGCGGCTCCATTCCTCTAGAAAGTGTCCTTTTAGGGTTGAACACTGTGGCTTTTGACTATAACCCCGTTGCGTACCTTATTTTGAAGGGTGCCATCGAGTATCCTTTAAGGTTTGGGGAGGACTTAAGTAGGAGGGTCGAGGAGGAAGCTAAAAAACTTATAAGTTACGCTGAGACCATGCTAGGCCGCTTTTATGGTGTACATGATGACGCCTACATATTTACCAAGCGCGTTGAGTGCCCATCGTGTGGTGGGAAGCTTTCCTTATCCTCTGCGAACTTTAGCTTTTTAGGGGACTTCGCCGTAGTAGTTAGAGAGGGAAAAGAAAAAGTCAAAGCTTCATGTGGTAGGTGCGGCTCGAAGTTCGTGGTAGATAAACGTAAGCTTTTACACAACTGGAGTAGAAAACATGTTAAGGTAGTCTCCTCTCTCTTTTCAAAAGGTGAAGTAGACTTAGAAGACATATTAGAGGCACATCCTCTTCTAGTGATAAAGAGGGATGATGGCGTATATGTTCCAGCTGTGGAGAAAGACATAGATCTCTTCATAAAGGCGTGCGACGCTTTAGCTGACAACTCGGCTGAACTAGCGAATTTCCTCCCTTTTGACGAGATACCGCGTGAGAACGACGTTTTCCGCCCCATCTCATCATATGGGCTAACCTCTTGGATCCACATTTTCAACCCAAGGCAGTTGTTAGCCCTTGGCTCCCTAACCAAGTATGTAGTGGAGCGTGGGGAGGAGCTTTCCTCAAAGGATGGAGAACTCGGTGCTGCTATTACTCTTTATTTAAGTTTCGGCTTAAGTAAAATGGTTGACTTCAACACCGTCCTCACCACATGGAACTTTTCAAACAAAAGTATAAGGGATACTATAGGCCAGTACGCGCTGTCACGTGAGATTGATCTAAACGTCAGTTACTGCGAAGCAGTAGTCCCCTACAAGAACCTTCCATGGGCATTCGAGCCCGGAGCGGAGGGGAGCACGGGGGGAGGAATATGCCCCCTGCTTGATGAGCTATGCAGGCAAACGCGGAACGTTAAGGCTAACGTCCGCATCCTTCAGTTTGACGCTAAAAAAACGCACATGTTGGGCTCAGAGCTCGTAGATATAGTGAACGTTGACCCACCATACTTTGACCAGCACATCTACAGTGACTTCAGCGAGTTTTTCTGGGTTACGACGAAAAGGTGTTTAGGCAACTTCTTCGGGAAATACTTCTTCGTCGAGAAGGTCGGGGAGCTTGAGGGGTGGAAACACATAGAGTGGAATCCCAAGCTACCATATGTCCCTAGAAGCGACGAGCTAATTGTTAGGCGTAAGAGCGACGAAAGTGACGTTGAAAAATACAGAAGAAACCTCGCATCATTTCTTAGAAGCGTATACCTCTCTCTGAAAAAAGACGGAAAACTCGTCTTATGGTTCACACACAAATCATGGAGTGCTTGGGAGTCCATCCTGCGCGCAGTTTACATATCCAACTTCAAAGTTATAGACCTTTACCCGTTCGTCTCCGAGCATCCAACAAGAAGCGTAACTATGCGTGGTGAGGCCAAGCTTAACAGGACGATAATTATTGTGGCATCTAAAAAATACGAGCCATTAATGGACATTGACAGCGACGTCTATGACTTCTGCATCAAAGTCTACAGCATGCTGAACCACGCCAAGGTGCTCCCCTCCGAGAAAATAGGTTTTCCAGAGAAAGCTTTAACTTTGGCTGTAGCAGGCACGGCTAGAATGACCATCCTGGAAAGCGAAGACAAAGAGGACTTCTTCGAGAGAGAGATTGTACCTAGAGGCGTGGCTTTAGGTTTGCTGTCACTCCTGAGAATAACAGCTAAAGAGAAGGGATTAAAGGACCCAGTAGGCGAAATAGAAAGTATGGAGGGCACAGAAAAAGCCGCACTGCTCTTAAACTTGGCTTCTACAGCATTTGGGAAAGTTAACCACGACCTGACAAAGAAACTATGTAGCTTCTGCGGCACATCGCTCCGCGAACTCAAAGAAAAAAGAGCTATAATGGAGAAAGGAAGAACAATTATAGTTACGAAAACGCAGCCTGCACTAGACGGCCTTAACATTCAAGAGGGTGGGCAAGTTTGAAAAAAGAGACAAAGGAAGCCATTAAGAAAGAAATACTTAGCTTCGCCGAGAAAATGAGTGAAAGAAAAGTTGAGTTCTCTCTAGAAGATAGAAGACTTGAAGAGGGCTTTCCCGTTTCACGCCCTTTTCTTTTCCGATGAAGCTCTCTTCGCCTTCAAGTTTCAAAGAAGCCTCGTCACAAAATTAGGCATGCAGCTCTATCCAAGAATAGCCAAAATAGTGGCGTGCGACAGGTACAGCGAGGTCTACATCGACCATGAGCTAAAAGGAGTCATACCTGAAGACAAAGCGAACACCATAGAGAAAATTGTGACGGAGCTGAGACAGGGGATAAGAGCTCCAAATCTCGAATTAGAGCTCAACGAGATAAGGAAGGCCGGTGGAGAGAGAAGCGTTGAGAGAGCGATAATCGCCGACGTCTTCATTAAAGACCACAAGGATGGTCCTCTATTCGTGGAAATCAAGTCTCCCAGGCCAAATCTAGATATCTGTGCAGAGACAAAGAAGAAAATGCTCTACTTTAGAACGTTCTTCGAAGAAGAAAATCCTCAAGCCTTCATAGGGTTTCCCTATAATCCATTCGTTTTCAAGGAAAAATACGCCCACACGTTTGTCTTTCAAATATTCGACTTCGAAAAAGAAGTCCTCGTAGGAGAGGAAATGTGGGACAAGCTCGGAGGCGAAGGAGCCTTCATAGAGCTATTATCCATACTAGAAGAGATTAAGGGTGAAATCAAAAGACGATTGACAGATAAACAACTTAACTAGAAATGGAGCATTCTGGTATTAACAATCTCGCAAGTTAGCCTTTCAGGTTCCCTCACCCAGATCGCTAAGATGTTAAATGTTGCTTAAGGATACGAGTTTGGCGCTCTCTGCTCGGCGCAACTGGGTTTTTCGTTGCGAGTGAAGGCAAGTGGGGCTTCGGGGGACGTGGAGAATTTAAAGTTTTTCTGCCTCTTTACAGACAAAAGCTTTTAACATTGGTGGGTGAGTGTTTTCCGATTGGAGGGATTTAAAGTGTCAGAAGTAAGGTTTGGGATGCTTCTGCCTCCCCCTCTGCCGCCCATGGACAAGATACTAAAGATCGCCGGGATGATCGATGAGGCGGGATACTTCTCGCTGGTGATCCCAGACCACACGTTGATGGTTCCGCCGGGATTTACGCCGAACGCCTTAAGTCTCATGTCGGCGCTTTCAATGACCACTAGGAGTGTGAGGCTTGGGACGGGGGTTTCGGACGTCGTAAGGTATCATCCCTCAGTTCTCGCCCAGATGATGGCTACGGCTGACCACTTGTCTGGCGGCAGGGTTTTCCTCGGGTTGGGGGCAGGGGAGGCGATGAACATTAAACCCTTCGGTATCGAGTGGGGTCGCTCCTACACTAGGCTCAAGGAAGGAATAGAGGTCCTAAAAAAACTCTGGTCAGGCGAGAAGTTCTCCTATGACGGAACATACTTCAAGTTCAGGAACGCGTTCCTCCAAATAACACCCGTCCAGAAAACTATTCCAATATACCTTGGAGCGAATGGCCCAAAGACAAGGGAGCTCGCGGGGGCTACGTGTGAGGGATGGATGCCGATAACCGAGACGCCTAAAACGTACAGGGAGAATTTTGGGGACGTTAAGAGAGGTGCTGAGAAGGCTGGTCGAAGCGTGAGAGAGATAGACACAGCGCTTCAGGTTTACACCGCGGTGGACGAGAGCTACGAAAAAGCGCTGGAGAGGGCCCGGCTCTACAGAGGAATGATGATTTCGGCTGTGGAGAAAGTCGAGCAAGCGGGTTACACCCTTAACCTTCCAGAGGGCTTCTCCAAGAAGCACTATTTTGAGGAGCTACTTTTAGAGGACGAAATGCTCCTGCAACTGGTTAAACTCTCAGAGCAGGTCACCGACGAGATGCTCACCGACTTCTTCATAGTCGGGACACCTAAGGACTGCATAGACAGAATAGAAGAGTTCAGGAAAGCAGGTGTCAAGCACTTTCTCCTGATCAACATTGGGCCAGACCCAAAGTACGTGCTCAGAACATACATGGAAAAAATAGCGCCAGCCTTCCAGTAGGATGGGAAGGAAAAGGCTTAATAAATAGTTCTAATCTTTAGGTGCACGGACTTATCGTGGAGGAGTGGCTATGAAGGTTGAGGATATTAAGAATATCGCCGTTCTAGGCGCAGGCCTTATGGGTCACGGAATAGCTCAAGTCTGCGCGATGGCAGGATACAAGGTCTGGATGCGCGATATAAAGCAGGAGTTTCTCGACTCAGGCATGCAGAAGATCCAGTGGAGCCTCAGCAAGCTCGTCGAGAAGCAGAAGATCTCCGAGGCAGCCGCCAAGGAGACGATAGGGAGAATAACGGCTACACTCGACCTCAAGGAGGCCGCTAAGAACGCCGACATAGTGATAGAGGCGATCCCTGAAGTCATGAGCCTTAAGCAAGAAACCTTCAAGGAGCTAGACAAGATCTGCCCGCCTCACACTATACTGGCATCCAATACCAGCTCGCTCTCCATAACCGAGATGGCGAAGGCGACGAAGAGGCCTGACAAAGTTGTGGGAATGCACTTCTTCAACCCGCCCCAGATAATGAGGCTCGTCGAGGTAATTTATGGTGAAAAGACGAGCGACGATACCGCCAAAGTGACCTACGACCTGGCGAAGAAGCTAGGTAAGGAGCCAGTCTATTGCAGGAAGGACGTCCCGGGATTTATAGCTAACCGGGTCATGACTCCGCCAGGCATATTCTTCTGCTGGCTTATAAGTGAGGGAGTTATAAAGCCGGAGGAAATAGACTCGGTCCTCCATCTGAGAGCTGGGCAACCTATGGGCGCCCTAGGCCTCATGGACTACACCGGCATAGACACAAACTACCACGTTATGAAGTTCTTCGAGGAGCGTGAGCCAAGCAAGTTCAAGGTACCGCCGGTGATCGAGAAGCTTTTCAAGGAAGGAAAGCTCGGCGTCAAGACAGGGGAGGGATTCTACAAGTACCCTGAGAAGAAGTGGCAGGTTCCATCCGCATGGAACGAGAACACGGCTAAGGCTGCCGAGCAGAAGTTCCAGCCGTTCTGGGGCATATACCTCTCCGTAAACATAGCCGCCGAACTCATCGCTAACAATGTTGCGACACCGGAAGACGTGGACAAAGCAGTAAAATTAGGGTTCAACATGCCCTTCGGCGTGCTCGAGCTTGCCGACAGCTTCGGAATAGACGTCGTAGTCCAACAGCTAGAGGAGCTAGCAAAGAAGTATGGAAACATAGACAACCTCAAAGCCCTGCTCACACCGCACCCACTACTCAAGGAAATGGTCAAGAAAGGCGAGCTGGGAAAGAAGGCGGGAAAAGGCTTCTACAAGTATTAAATCCACCCTTTTTCCTTTTATTCAGAACTTCCGCCACAAGTAACCTGCGGCTTCTTCGTTTACTAAAAATTACTGCTATTCTTATGCTTCCATTTTCTGTTTTCACGGTTTTTAATGTCGAAACCTATGACTATGGTTCCGATGTCTGCTTTTTCGCTCTCGTCAAGTAGCTTTTTCAAGTATGCGTCACCGTTTCGTGTGCAAAAGGCTAAAGTCGCGTTTTTCACGCCAGCCTTCGCCTCGAGCGCCTCCATGCCGAACCCCTTATAAATGAAGAGGGTGGTCTTCTCCTTGTCTTTTACTTTTCTGATCCTGTTCGGGAAAAGTACCAGGTTGTCTCCGAAAACGTAAATCTCCTCATTGTACTGTTGTCTAATCCTCCCGGCGTCGTCTGTTATGAAGCCGATAATAATGTCCCCGCTCTTTAAAACAGCGTATGGCCCCTCCGGCCATTTAAAGTCCTTACCTGTAGAGCACGCGACGACGAACTCCCGGGCTAAGGCTTCTCGTAACCCCTCATTGAACCCCTGCCCTCCTATTATGCGTCTCTCGCCTTCCAGCTCAGCCTGGAGGAGGGCGACGCGTTCAGCGTCACTTAAAAATCTTATCTTCCTTACACCATGAGTCCCACAGAGAAACTCGACTACTTTTTTAGTACTTCGTCAATCAACCTCTCTCCACCTGCCTACAAGCGTTTTCCCTGATTTACGTGTTGCTCGCTTCACAATTAATCTTACTATCGCTCTAAGCTAAGTTGGGAAGCGCACCGGGGGCTTCTTGGGGTATTTACCTAGCTTTTTGAGGAGCTCGCTGGTCTCCGGGTACTTTGAAAGGTCGGCGTAGGGCAAAAAGTACGAGTTGAGAAACTCGGCTTGAAAGCCAGCCTCCGCGGCGAGCTCCACGTACTTTATTTTGCCTACGACGCTCTCAGCGGTCTCTCTGACTTCTCTGGAACAGAGAGCCATGCGGGCGCCTGTGCCAGCTGCATTCCCCACTGCACGTATTTTCTCTAGAGGTAATTCAGGGTACATGCCTATTATTCTGGCGTTTTCCGGGTTTATGTAGGAGCCGAACGCGCCCGCAACGAAGAAGACGTCAACATCCTCCTCAGCTACACCTTTCTTCCTCATAAGTATGCTGATTCCCGTGTGTATCGCCGCCTTAGCCAGCAGGATCTCCTTAATGTCGTTTTGGGTCACAACTATGTCCTCGCCTGTCGAGGTTTCCTCCCTCCACGCCACCACGAACTCAAGCCCCCTTTCCCCGCCACGCAACCTTTCCGAGCTAATCTCCTTATTGAAGACGCCGGTGACATCAATTAATCCCGCCTTCAGCGCTTCCGCCAGAAAGTCCACCATGGCTGAGCCGCATATTCCGCGAGGCTTCCCGCCATCTATAGTCCTGTATTCAACCTCAAGGTCCTCTTTTATGCTTATCCTCTCGATAGCTCCAGTGGCCGCCCTCATTCCGTGCCTTATATGTGCCCCCTCGAATGCTGGGCCCGAGGCGCAGGAGCACGCCAGTATCTCCTCCTTATTTCCCAAGATGACCTCCGTGTTCGTTCCAATATCTATTGCTAAACATATCTCGTCTCTTTTGTAGATCTCCGTTGCCAGTAGCACCCCTGTGGTGTCGGCGCCCACGAATCCCCCTATAATGGGGAGAAAGTAAACGTTGCCGCTCGGGTTAATTTTCACTCCGAGACTACGAGCGGTGACGTTTACACCCTTTCTATTGGCGGGCGTATAAGGTGACAAAGCTAGATACCTTGGACAGATGCCTAAGGCAAGATGATGCATTGCAGTGTTGCCAACAGCGACCATCTCGTACACTTCTTCTCTCTTCACGCCAGTCTTTTCCAGGAGGGAGCCAAGTATTTGGTTTATAGCGCCAATAACGGCCCTTTGAAGCCTTCTCTGTTCTCTTGACCCCCTAGATGCATACGTGATCCGAGCTATGACGTCCTCACCATAAGGTATCTGTGGATTCATCAAGGAGTCAACGGCGACAACCCGTCCACTGGAAAGGTCAAGCAGGTATCCGGCGAGCTTAGTTGTTCCTATGTCGACAGCATAACCAAACATCCTCCTGGTCGTGTCACCAGCCTCCACACTTATAATCCTATCATTCCACAAAACGACTGTCACGTTCCACCCCTTCCTTCTGAGAATCGCCGGCATAACCTGTAAAGCATGAAAGTCGATATCCACGCTTTGAAGCCCCTTCTGGCGCCTTAACTCGTCCAGCAGTATTTCGGCGTCAGGTCGGGGGTCGCTGAGAGACGGCTTCGACAGCTTTAGAAAATACTTACGCAGTGGAGGATTCAACTTTACCAGTGTTTCTATTCCCTCAACCTGAAGCCGTTGCCGCCCCGTCCTACTCTCCTCAGGTATCTTAACGGTAACTGGGCCATTAATCACCGTGCAGCACGCCAGCCTATACCCCTCAGCGATCTCGGCGGAGGAAAGTTTCTTTTTCTCTTTTTCAGTTAGGGGTGAAATGTTTCTCCTATCTTCAATCACCACCTTACACTTTCCACATATCCCTCTACCACCGCATATCGATGTGAGATCTACGCCTGCAAGTTTAGCTATTTCTAGCAGGTTTTCGCCGAGCTTTATGGGAACACGCTTCCCCTCCGGTTGAAAAACAACGCTTCCCTCCTTAGACATGCCACTCCACCCTCTTCCGTCGTCGCTTAAAGCTTAATTTTTAAAACGTTTTTTAAAGGTGCGTTCAGGTAACATAGTCATTAATTTATAAGTTGACACAGTTTTCAAATCGAAACCATCAAGGTGAATCATGCCTCTTCAGTTTCCTGAAACAAAATTTTTTATATAAATGACCTAAGATGATTGAAGTTGGGTGAGGAGGATGCCTAGAACAGGTGTTCCTTTACCATCAAGGAATCGATTATGGAGAGTGCTGGATAGGGAGGAGCTGGAGATAATAGACGCGGCGGCTTACAAGATCCTAAAGGATGTCGGCGTCTTCATCGATGACAATGAGCTGTTGAAGATGGCGGAGGAGATGGGTTGTAGCGTTAACTATGAAAAGAAGATCGTTACGGACATACCGGAACACGTTGTCAGGGAGCAGGTTCGTAAGGCGCCTAGAAGTTTTCTTCTAGCTGGAAGGGACCCTG
>JAHLWW010000072.1 GCA_019057715.1 Candidatus Jordarchaeum sp. JNZ_1113 | reverse complement strand
CCCCACAAACACAACAGAATTCTATACTAAAAAGAACTCAACATCATAAAAAAGCTTCGTTTAGGGCAACGTGAACGCCTATTACCTCTTGATATTAAATATTCCCTGCTTTTCACTCATAGGATTTGGAATTGCCAGCATAACTATGCGTAGTTACACCACACGAAGCTCAGCATCCCTAATCGCAGGGATCCTCAGCATCACCGCCTCTTTCTCATTATTATTACCATATTTACTATCGCAACCATTACCTTGGTTAATGAATACAATTCTCTTCTTTATATACTACTTTGCTTACGTATTACTCTTCGTAGCGTTCATAATGTTGTCGCTGATCTTCCTCGACCTCAAAGAACTGTATCCTACATAACCCCTCCCTCAGCGAACCCCCCTTTTAAAACAATGCAGGCGCTCATCTATAAGTGGATTAAATTATCATTTACTTTTTCTAACGAAATCGGGACCATGGAAAAGTAGAAATGGGTGTTGATTGCTTTTTCGTTGAGGATTAAGCGGGTGATGTCATTGGGGTTGAGGAGCGGTTATGAAGCGTCGCCATACGATCTCCTTTAGGGCACGTTTAAATAAGCAACGTAGCACTTTGTATAGTGAGGGAGTGTGATGGACGTCGAGTTAAAGGAGAGGTTCATGGAGCTTCTTGAGAGGGACAAGGAGTTCAGGTATGCTGTCGCAGGCTACTTGGGACTAGCAGAAATACTCAAAAGAATGGACAAACTCGAGGAAAACCAGATCAAGCTATGGGAGAACATAAACAAGCTGTGGGAGGAGGTTAGGAGTCTCAGAGAAGGGCAGAACAGGCTGTGGGAAAGCGTGAACAAGCTTTGGGAAGAAGTTAAGTCGCTCAGAGAAGGGCAGAACAGGCTGTGGGATGAGGTTAGGAGTCTCAGGGAGGGACAAGAGAAGTTGTGGGAGGAGGTTAGGAGTCTCAGAGAAGGGCAGAACAAGTTGTGGGAGGAGGTTAGGAGTCTCAGAGAAGGGCAGAACAAGTTGTGGGAGGAGGTTAGGAGTCTCAGGGAGGACTTTAGTGTTATGAATAGGAAGTTGGATGCTTTGGGTGCGAGATGGGGGATTATGGCTGAAGAGTGCTTCAGGGAGAGCTTGAGAGGGATACTGGAGAAGGAGTTCGGCTTCAGGGTGGAGAGGTGGATTCGCACTGACCATGAAGGATACGTTTTCGGTTATAAGGAGCAAGTTGAAATAGACCTGGCGATTTCGGATGGAAAAGTTATACTTGTTGAGGTCACATCGCATGCTAAAATTTCGGATGTTTTTCTTGTGAAGAGGAAAGCCGAATTTTACAGTAAAGTCGAGGGTAGGAAAGTCGACCGATTGATAATAGTTTCCCCTTATGCTGACGATAAGGCAAAAACGGCCTGCATAACACATGGGGTAGAACTATACACAGTGTAAGCCCCTTTCACATGCTTCCCTTTACTTGTTTTCATGAATTTTTTCGTGAATATTGAGTACGTTTGAAAATCTATGTTGTAGATGATGAAGCGTTGTCCCTCGTGTTTGATTTGTAATGGAGGGTGATGTTTCGATGGTCGCTGAGAAAGGTATATCTTGTTTCTCTAATGGTTCGTCCCTGTTTACCTTTGCTTTCTCCTTTTGGTTGCTATTGTTAATTATGGTGTTGATTATTGGTCTTCATACATCTCTTGTTTGGTGGACTAATTGTTTGAGCTCGTATAGGCTTTCAATGTATGCGTCCGGCTCGGTTTTCAACTTTACGTGCGGGCGTTTAACCACGAAGACCTTTGACCCGGCTCTTTTCCCTACTATGACATCCGCGTCACTGTCTCCGACTATGAAGCCTTCTGGGGGGCGGCATCCGAGTGCTCTGAATGCTTCAAGCACGCCGGTCATTTCGGGCTTTGCCTCGCTCTGCCTCTCTGTTCCGAGCGCCACTACGACGCTGAAAAACCTCTGAAGGTTGAAGGATTTAACCTCGAGAGAAGTAACTCTAGGGGAAGTATTGGTGACTATGCCTAAGGGAACTTTGAGGCTGAGCTCCTCGAGAAATGAAACATCCTCGTAAGGGCGTATAACGCCGCGCTCTATCATCTCCTTCCTAGTTCTGTAATCTAGCTCGTCAAATGTCCTCCAGAAGGTGTATGGGTCTTCCACACCCCAACTCCTCAAAAGCTCCCCATGTCCTTGCCCGCTGATCCATAGTTTCATGCGTTCATGAGCTGGAGGAACCGAAGCTCCAACCTTTTTTAGGACCATAACTAAGATGTTATCGAAAAAATTAGTTGAAGGAATCCTTACGAGGGTTCCATCTAAGTCAAAAATAATAGCCTTAACTGTCCGCATAGACGCTATGCCTCTCCTGTCACTCTAAGGCGGCTGGCTACAAGGTCAACTAGGTCACAAACCCTGAGTTGAGAATCAAGTCTCTTGGATGCCAAATCAAGGTTCGTCCTGCACAATGGGCACACTGTAATCAGGTACTTTGATCCCGTGGCTTCAGCTTCCTTAACCCTCCTCTCGGCGATGCGCACTGCCAGCTCCGGGTTCAAAGTGAAAAGGCCGCCTCCGCCACCGCAACAATTCGCTTCAGACCTGTTTTTCTCCATCTCTACTAGCTCGACACCAGGAATAAGTTTGATCAGCTCCCTTGGTGGGTCATAGAAGTTGCAATGTCTCCCGAGGTGGCAAGGGTCATGATAAGTCACTTTAACCGCTTCCCCCTCTCTCAGCTCAATTACTCCTTCTTTAGCTAAGTCCCTTATGACTTCCGAGATGTGTTTAACCTTGAATCCGAAGTTTCCGACGAGCTCCGGGTAGGCTTTAGTGAACGTCGAGTAGCATCCTGCGCAGGGGGTAATCACCGTTGATGCTTCAGTCTTGTCGAAGAGCAACGCGTTTTGCTCCGCTAGTTGCTTCGCCAGCTCTGTTTGGCCATCCCAGTATGGGTGCATTCCGCAGCACACTTCATCCTTCAGCAGCGTGAAATCATATCCTGCAGCTTTGAGCATTGAGACTGCTTTCTTTACTGTTTCCTGATGCCTAAAGGCGTTAACGCATCCAACAAACAGCACGCCATCACTTTTCTCAGGCAGAGTAACGTCTAGCCATTGAAACCTTGCCTCCTGAGGGGAGGCATACGGATTTTTGTCTCTTGCTATCCTCATGTCCATCCTCTTGTTCGGTGGTGGAGGAGCAACGCCAGCCCTGGAGAAAGCCCTTCTGGCGCCGAGCATGACTTCCAGCGGGGATATTCCAGCGTCGCAGTTAAAGTTACACATAGCGCACGAAGTGCACTCGTAAACCTTCTCGATGACTTTCTGTGTCGGCTCAAGCAATCCGTAAACAATCCCCCTAAGGAGGATCATCCTCCCCCTTGGCCCCTCAGACTCCCACTTTGTAACGCTGTAAACCGGGCACTTTATCCTGCACCAGGCGCAAATGTTGCACATCGCAATCTGCGTCTTGAACTTTTCCAGCTCCTCCATTTTAGGCCACCACCCTCGTCGGCATATAGACGAACTCGTCTCTCGGAACCTCGATGAGCCCCATGACTCCGGGGTTCATTATGCCATGTGGGTCGAACACTTTCTTTATGGCTCGCATATATTTTATAGTGTCGCCATGTTCAAGCTCCACCAGGCTTGCCTTGGTCACACCGAGTCCGTGTTCAGCTGACAGCGTTCCGCCATACTTCTTGACCACGATCTCTGCGAGTCTTCTAGCGAACTCCGCTCCGGCTCTTCTATCCTCTTCCTTCCAGGGATTTATCGCTGTTCCAAGATGGATGTTCCCGTCACCTATGTGTCCGAATATCACCATTAGTCTACCTTGGCTTTGCGCCGTCGCCTTCAGCTCCCGGACGGCCTCGGGTATTCTCCCTATAGGGACTGCGAAGTCCTGTATGTTGTTTAGAGGTATGTTTTCCCCTCTCAGCTTGGCTAGCATGTTGGCGAGCGTATGGCGTAGCCTCATCAGCTCCTCAATTCTTTCAGCGTCTGTCGTGTATATAACCTTCTGGGCGCCCTTCTCCTCGCATATCTTCTTAACCATCCTGCTCTCTTCCTCAACGGTCCCCTCACTATAACCATCGTTCTCGATAAAGAGTAGTGCCTCTCCATTCGGTAGCTTCTCCTCAAGAACGTTGTTTATGATCATTATGCATATGTCGTCGAGAAGCTCCATAGCTGACGGAAGAATTCCTCTCCTCATGATCTCAACGGTTGCTTCAAGCGCCTGCTCTAGCTTCTGAAAAACGGGGATGGTTAACCCGTAATAGCGAGGTTTAGGCGTGATCTTTAGTATTACCTCGGTGAAGACGCCCAGCGCCCCCTCAGACCCAACGAATAGCTTAGTCAAGTTTAACCCTGAAGAAGACTTCCAAACTCTCCCTCCAGTCCTAATAATTCTTCCTCCCGGCAGGACAACTTCTAACCCAAGCACGTGGTCAACGGTCGCCCCGTACTTCAGGGCCCTAATCCCACTAGCGTTATTAGCAACCATCCCTCCAACCGTGCAGGCTATGGCTGAACCCGGGTCCGGCGGGAAAACATACCCGAGCTTTCCAAGCTCCCTGTTAAGCTCATCGTAAATCACGCCAGGCTCCACAACAGCAACCCTGTCCTCAAGGTCGATCTCCTTTATTTTATCCATCTTGCACATGTCTAAGACCACACCTCCCTTAACTGGTACCGCCTGCCCGCTTAAACTCGTCCCAGCCCCCCTAGGAACTATCGGAACCCTGTTCTCATTCGCCCATCTGAGTATTTCTGCGACCTCTTCTCTGCTTTCTGGTCTCGCGACGGCGGCCGGCATGCTCATCCTCATCGAGGCATCCATACTGTAAGCGTAAAGGTCTGCGATCTCAACGCTCACATCGTCCTCTCCTACGACGCCCGCCAGAAACCGGTAAATCTCCTCTCGACTTAACATGCTTTGAAGCAGCCTCCTAACTCATTTAACGTTTAAACAATAAACGGCGCTTTAAGATATACTTTTCCGGAAATAGCGACCTGAGAAACAGCGCGGAACTCTCCGCCTTCCTCCGTTTATTATATATACTACCTGGCTTTTCTGTTTGCTTGAGCTGGGAAGCTGAACACGGAGGCAGGTGCGTGAAGCCACGTATAGGTGTCTATGTTTGCCACTGCGGCACTAACATTGCTGGTGTCGTGAACGTTGAAGAGGTAACTAATTATGCTGCCACCCTTCCGGACGTCGTCGTGGCAAGGGACATGATGTATACGTGCTCTGACCCAGGTCAGAACACGATAAAGGAGGACATAGAGAAGCATGGCTTAAACCGTGTTGTCATAGCTGCATGTTCTCCAAAGATGCACGAGAACACTTTCAGGAAGACGCTCGCGTCAGCCGGACTTAACCCTTACCTCTTGGAGATAGCAAACATAAGGGAGCAGGTTTCATGGGCTCACTTCAGGGAAAGAGATAAAGCCACCGAGAAGGCGAAGGTGCTCGTTAAAGCCGCTGTAGCTAAAGCGAGACTCCTTGAGCCATTAGAGAAAAAGGAGATGCCGGTTGAAAGGTCCGTCCTTGTAATAGGCGGCGGAGTGGCAGGCATACAGGCTGCATTGGACTTGGCTGAGGCCGGCCTAAAGGTTTACCTCGTCGAGAAGTCCCCCAGCATAGGGGGGCACATGGCGCAGCTCAACAAAACCTTCCCAACCATAGATTGCTCCGCATGCATCTTGACCCCGAAAATGGTTGATGTTGCGAACCACCCCAACATAACACTACTAGCCTACAGTGAAGTGGTGAAAGTTGAGGGATACGTTGGCAACTTCGAGGCGACAATACTCAGGAAGGCGCGCTACGTGGATGAGGACCTTTGCGCTGGGTGCGGTGCCTGCGCGGACGCTTGCCCCAGAAAGGTTCCAAACGAGTTTGATGTTGGCCTCGGCAAGAGAAAAGCGATATATGTGCCATTCCCCCAAGCGGTCCCCCTCAAATACACAATAGACCCTGCTAGCTGCCTCTACATGAAGTACGGGCGCTGCAAACTATGCGTTAAAGCGTGCCCGCGTGGAGCGATAAACTTCGATCAGAAAGACGAGGAAGTAAAAGTGAGGGTTGGCGCCATAATAGTCGCCGTTGGATTCAAAGTGTTTGATGCTAGGAAAATACCGTCCCTAGGATATGGCAAGTACAAGAACGTTATCACTGGGATAGAGCTTGAAAGGCTGTCGAACGCGTCGGGGCCAACGGGGGGAGTGGTTTTAACGGCTTCAGGAGAGAGGCCCAAGAGCGTGGCATTCATACAGTGTGTCGGCTCAAGGGACCTGAATCATAACAGCTGGTGTTGCAGAATAGGGTGCATGGCCACTCTTAAGCAAGCCTTCCTCATAAAGGAAGAAGACCCGGATGCTGAAGTCTACGTATGCCATATAGACATGAGAACAGCTGGAAAGGGATACGAAGAGTTCTACAGGAGACTCAGGGAGATGGGTGTACGCTTCATACACGGCGTCCCATCTGAGATATTCGAAGACGCCGATGGGAAGCTCAGGTTCAACGTGTTCGATCAGACAACCGGACATATGATCGAGCTAAAAGTTGACATGGTCGTGCTCCAGACAGGACTAGAGCCTGCAGAGGACGTCGAGAAGCTTCAGAAGATGCTGAACGTCTCGTTGAGTCCTGAAGGTTTTTTCTTGGAAGCTCACCCGAAGCTTCAACCGGTTGAGGCAAGCACGCGGGGAATATTCTTTGCGGGATGCTGCCACAGCCCGAAAGACATAGCCGAAACAGTAGCACACGCGAGCGCCGCTGCGGCCAAAGCTATAACTCTTCTCTCCAAGGGGAAGGTGGACGTCGAACCATTAACCGCCTCAGTAAACCCTGAAATCTGCTCGGGATGTGAAGTTTGCACCGGCATATGTCCCTACAGGGCGATACAGCTAATGGAGTACGAGGGGCGAAGAAGAGCCAAGGTGATCGATGTCCTCTGCCAAGGTTGCGGGGCGTGTGTCGCTGCTTGCCCAAGCAACGCCATCGAAATGAAGGGCTTCACGGAAAAGCAGATCCTAGCTCAAATAGACGCTCTAACAGGAGGGTGAGCTGGTGGAGTACGAGCCACTCATAGTCGCTTTCCTCTGCAACTGGTGCAGCTACGCAGGAGCAGACCTTGCAGGGATGAGCAGAATGGAGTACCCCGCAAACATTAGGGTGATAAGGGTCATGTGTAGTAGTAGAGTCGACCCAGCACACGTTCTTTACGCCCTTAAAAGAGGGGCTGACGGCGTCCTCGTATCAGGCTGCCACCCGGGCGACTGCCATTACATAAACGGCAATCATAGAGCTAAGCGCAGGATTATCCTCCTGAAGGAGCTACTTAGGCAAATGGGTGTAGAGCCAGAAAGAGTGAAAATTGATTGGGTGTCGGCGTCTGAGGGAGAAAGGTTCACGCGGATAGTCAAAGAGTTCGTGGAGGAACTTAGAAAGCTGGGCCCAAACCCCCTCAAGGAGGACGCACGGGAGGTGTAAGGATGCTAACGCTTAACGAGACAGACAGGCTCCTAGAAGAGCTAAGAGAATCCATCGCAACACTCACCCCCTCGGTGTGCTACAGCTGTGCCCGCTGCTCGTCGGGCTGCGTCATGGTCGAGGCGGGCTGCATCCCCCACAGCATAATCCAGCTATTTAGACTTGGCCTCCTGAAGGAGACCGAAAAAGGACTATGGCCCTGCTGTCAATGCCTTAAATGCGATGCCAGATGCCCACAAGATGCTAGACCAGCAATGCTGATCCTCGCTCTGAGAAACCTGCTCGTAGCGCGCGGCCACGCTCCGCCGAAGGGCTACATAGTCATGCTCGAAAACATTGTACGCCATGCCACCATACAGCCACCTCAAGAGGTGATGAACAAGGACTTCGACTTCGTCTCGAGAGCTACTCTCGGGCTCCCCGAGCTGGGGAAGCCGACGAACATGGATGCATTCAGACGGAACCTAAGAAAGATAGCATCGAACCTGTTGGAGGCCGAGGAGAAATGAAGTACACCGTGTTTTGGGGATGCATGATCGCAACGGTCGAGTATGGATATGAAATTTCAGTGCGCGAGGTTTTCCCCCGTCTAGGCGTGGAGCTCACCGATCTCGGGTGGAACGCTTGCTGCGGCTACCCCATAATGCAGGTTAACAATAAAGCTTGGCTCTACCTTGCAAGCCGCATTCTAGCTGAAGCTCAAAGGCTTGGCATCCCTCTCTTCGTTCCATGTAACGGATGCCACATCTCCTTGTGTGAAGCACAGCACATTTTAATAGAGCGAGACGAGCTGGCAGCGTGGGTTAACGAGTTACTCAAAGAAGAAGAACTGCGCTTCAACCCAAGCAAACCCATCAAGGTCCTACACACTATCGAGGTGCTGCATGACGAGATAGGACTGGAAAACCTCAAAAAGGCAGTGGTGAAGCCTCTAAGCTTCAAGGTAGCATGCCACTACGGTTGCCACATCCTTAGGCCTAGTGACTTTCCCCGCGTCGACGACGCTGAGAATCCGAGCAAGATGGAAGCAATACTTGAAGCCATAGGAGCCAAGACTAGTGATTATCCTGAACGGCTTGAATGCTGCGGAGCGGGGGCAAACGTTGTTGAGCCAGAGCTCGTCGCTCGCCTCTGCGGCTGGAAACTTAAAGTGGTGAAGGCTAGAGGTTTCGACGCAATGGTTACATCATGCCCCGCCTGCCAGGCTAACTATGACGCCAAACAAGACGCCATAAGGCAAATAATGAATGACCCAGATGTTTCGCTTCCCGTCTTCTACCTGACTCAGCTGGTAGGCCTCGCCATGGGAATCGAACCACGCAAGCTCGGCCTAGACCTTAACAAGAGCCCTGTCGAATCCCTCATTAACCTCTAACCCTAAAAATCTCCACGCTTCCCCTCTTTATTGTAATGCTTATCTTTCCTTTTTCAGTGTTGCCTCCGATACCAGTCCGCTTCTCAAGATGCTTCTTGAGAGTATGCGGGCCACTCTGAGGGGCTCCGGAACTGCGCCTTGAAGCGTGAAGCGGTTTAGGAGAAGGCGCGCCTTCCTTACAGTCATATTTATGCAGCGTATCAGTATCTGATGC
>JAHLWW010000071.1 GCA_019057715.1 Candidatus Jordarchaeum sp. JNZ_1113 | reverse complement strand
ATTTTAAGGGATGTTGGCTGCCCACTTGAAAAATTCGACGAGAAGCTCTTTCTAGCAGATGCCGCAACGGTAATGGCGAAGCTAGCTGTCGGAGCTGTAGACGCCGGCGCAAGAATAATTTTCGGCGTCACGGTGGACGACGTGATATTCAGAAAGGGAGAGAGGGAGGCGAAGATAGTAGGAGTCGTAGTTCAGTGGACTGCCGTAATAATGTCCGGGATACACGTTGACCCGCTGAGCATTAGAAGCCGAGCGGTTGTTGACGCAACTGGTCACGACGCTGAGATACTTACAATTGCCTCGAGAAAGATTCCAGAACTTGGACTAACTGTTCAAGGCGAAAAATCCATGTGGGCTGAGGAGGCAGAAAGACTGACTGTTGAAAAAACAGGAAGAGTTTGCCCTGGGCTATACGCCGCCGGGATGGCTGTTGCAGCGCTACACCAAACGCCACGCATGGGACCTATTTTTGGCGGAATGCTACTGAGTGGGCGAAAAGTTGCGGAAATCATACTTAAAGACCTTCAAAGATGAAGACGATGGCTCAAATGAAGTAGACCTGAGCTACTGCACTTTGAAAGGTGAAAGAAAAAGTGAGTTACCTGATCTGCTAGGAAAACAATAAATGCCTTTAAGGCTTGTTTTCCCTGTGAGTCTTATGCTTCAGCCGAGTGTAAAGGTTAAGGTTAAAAAAGTCGACCTTTTTAGAGGTAAGATTGATACCGTTGATGACTGGGTATCGGTAGAGACGGCCGTGGTACTGTACATTAACGGAGAGCGTGCGACCACTTTCCTGTCGCTTCCATCACAGCTAAAGGAGCTTTGCGTTGGATGGCTACTGACTCAGTCCATAGTAGACTCAGTTGATGATATTGAAAGCGTGCAGGTTGAAAATGGGAAGGTAAGGGTTCGTTGTAGTAAAAACATTAAAGCTCGACTGAAAGCTTTAGGGCCACCAGTAGTTACAGATTCAGCATGCGGCTCTGAAAACACTTCGTACTTTTATCTTATAGACAGGATCACGAAGCCCTTTGTAGATTCGAAATACAGAGTCAAAGCAGAAGATTTATCGTCATTCATGAAGGTTCTTAATGAGAAAGCTCAGCTTTTCAAGCTTACAGGAGGCACCCACTCTGCTGCGTTGTTTAGCAACGGGGAGCTTGTGGCGTTCGCTGAAGACGTTGGGCGACATAACACAGTTGACAAAGTAGTGGGTTCCGCCGCGCTAAATAAAGCAGACTTCTCCAGCTCAGTTCTAGTAAGTACAGGCAGGCAACCAGCAAGCATGGTTATGAAGGCTGCGCGCGTCGGTATTCCAATAATAGCATCCATTTCAGCTCCCCTATACTCAGGAATAATTGCAGCGGAGCAAGCCGGAGTAACATTAGTATGCTTCGTGCGGGGAAAACGGATGAACATCTACACTCACCATGAAAGAATAACAGGAGTTTTTTGAGCCATCTAAACTTGAAGATATTCTTAAACTTAGAGAAGGCGATTTTCAAACTAAGTTTTTAAACCATGATGGGCGCCTATGCCCTGAAGATGGCCTCTTTGGCTAAATAGTGACAGGGAACTTCTATCACTAGCAGGAAAATAGAATAGAAGTAAGATGTACTGGGGAGAAAAGGGGCGAGTTGAAGTGTGGAAAAGAAGAAGTGTTTCCCTTTAATGATGGCAAGTTATTCCAAGATTTTTTTAAGTGTTTTTTCCACTTCTTTTCTGTCTCCGGCGTTTTTGAATATTACTCGGCCCGTCTTGTAAACCTTTAAAGTTTTTCCGTTGTAACTCACGTCGAACATTATTCCTGATAGAGAGTTTAAGACCTCGCCGCGCTCAATTATTTTGTTTATAGCTTCGTTCCTTTTGGCATGTTTGAAGGTGACTATGAAGTCTCTTCCTTCCCCGCAAGCTTCCTCTATGCTGGCGACGTACTCTTCTATCTCTGGCGTTTTAACCCCTCCGATACCTCCCTCAGAACCTCAACAAAACGGTCTACTTCTTCCCGAGTATTATAAACGTAGAAGCTCGCTCTAACAGACGACTTCAGCCCTAAGTGCTGGTGTAGTGGTTGGGCGCAGTGGAAGCCGCTTCGAACCATTATTCCGAACTGGTCTAGTAGGAGCGCTAGGTCATGTGAGTCTAGACCATCCATGTTGAAAGGTATTATTCCGCACCTATCTATTTCCCTTCCTGGACCATAAGTCTTTAAAGTGCTCACTTCCCTAAGCTTGTCTAGAGCGTAGATGGTTAAGTTCCTCTCGTGCTCGTGCACGTTTTCCATACCTAGTCGCTTCAAGTATCTCACCGCCTCCATGAGACCGACGGCGCCACAAACATTTGGTGTTCCGGCTTCAAACTTCCAAGGCAGTTCGTTCCACGAAATCCTTAGTCTCCCTTCGTTATGAGTGTAGGTGACCTCTTTTATCATGTCACCCCCAAAAAGAAATGGTTCTCCTCCCTCTAATAGCTCACGCTTAGCGTAAAGGACGCCTATCCCCGTTGGTCCAAGCATTTTGTGGCCGGAGAACGCCAGGAAATCCACGTCTAGTTTTTTGACGTCCACTGGCATATGAGGAACAGACTGGGCTCCGTCTACGAGGAGTAGTGCGCCATGTTCGTGTGCGAGTTTTGAGATTTTCTCTATATCGTTGATTACACCTGTAACGTTTGAAGCATGTGTCACACAAACAAAGCGTGTCTTTCCAGTTACAAGTTGCTCTAGACTTTCGTAGTTTAGAGTGCCGTCGTAATTAACACCCGCATACTTAACCTTGAACTTCTTTATTCTTGAGAGAGATTCCCATGGAACAAGGTTGCTGTGGTGCTCCATCAGCGTGACAACCACTTCGTCTTCAGGGTTCAGTTTTAACCCCCAAGAGTAGGCTACGAGATTTATCGCTTCGGTGGCGTTTTTCACGAAGACTACTTCCTCGTAGCTCTCAGCGTTTATGAAGCTTGCTACTTCTTTATGTGCTTCCTCGTAGAGCTCGGTTGCCTCTTGGGATAACGTGTGAACAGCCCTGTGAATGTTGGCGTTGCTTTTCTCATAAAACTCTCTCATCGCTTCTATCACGCTTATCGGCTTCTGCGACGTCGCTGCATTATCGAAGTAAACTAGGGGGTAACCATTCACAGTCCTCTTAAGTATGGGAAAGTCTTCCCTGACCCTGTAAGGGTCAAGCAACGCTACTACCCCCAATTCTCTTAGCGAGCCTCTTCGCCAACTCTTCTTCCTCTAAAGCCTGTCTCTCCTCGAAAGTTATATCCTTTGGAAGCCAGTCAGGTGTCTTCCCTTTTCTTTTGTAATATTCTCTTATGGCTCTCCTCATCGCGCCAACAGCTAATACGCCGCAGTGAAACTTAACCGAGGGCAGGCCACCAACCTCCTCTGAAACTTGCTTCCAAGAGATCTCCCATGCTTCTTTCAGCGTCTTACCTTTCACCATTTCTGTCAGGATGCTCGAAGTGGCTATGTTAGCGGCGCACCCATAGCTCTCAAAGCTAGCCCGCTCTATAACTTCGTTTTCACTCACCTTAAGGTAGAAAGTTATCATGTCACCGCATGCAGGGTTACCTGCAACTGCCCAAGCATCGGCATCCTCCATTCTGCCGAGGTTTTTCGGGTTCCTGAAAAGATCCAAGATCTTCGGGCTATAAGGAAGCGGAGCCCTAGACAACAATTATCCCCCCATACTCCCATATATCATTCTAAGTCTAGATACAGCTTCCCGTATGGATTGGAGGACGTACTCGATGTCCTCGTCTGTATGGTAGCGTGTAACCTTCATCAGGATGCTTCCATGCGCCTCCTCAAATCTTCTTCCAATGGCGAGCAGCACGTGGCTTGGCTGAAGAATACGTCTCGTGCAAGCACTTCCACTCGAAACATAAACCCCTCTTAAACTAAGCTCGACGGTCAATGATTCGCCTTCACACTTAAGGAAGCTAACGTTAACGTTATCCGGCGCCCTCCTATCCCCTAATGGCCCATTAAGAATAGTTCCATCTAAGCCGTTCAGTATTCCACTTATAAGTTTGTCTCTGAGACGCGCCATGTGCGCAACGTTCCCATCAAAGTTGCTGAAGGCTTTCTCTGACGCGGCGGCGAAACCGACAATTAATGGAGTATTTTCGACGCCGGGCCACAGTTTCTGCGTTCCAAACTGCCCCTCCAGTATCTTCTCGAGGGAGACGCCACCCTTAACGTATAGGGCGCCAATTCCTCTTGGACCCAGAATCTTGTAGCTGCTTATTGTTGCAAGGTCAACGTCGAGGCGGCCCACATCAAACCTTACTCTTCCGTAGGCGTCAGAAGCATCCGTGTGGAAAATGGCTTCGGGGCTCTTGTCCTTCACTATCTCGACGGCCTCTCTAAGCGGCTCAATGGTTCCTATCTCGTTGTTTACAGCCATAAAGCTAGCCAAAATCACTTCGCGGTCAGCGAGCTCCTTTAGCCTCTCAAGGTTAATGAAACCTTCTTCATCGACGGGAACATTCACAGTTGTGAAACCATAATTTTCCAGCATACGGCAGACGTGAAGGATGCTTAGCGGCTCAACCTCTGACACAAGTATCTTTCGTCCCTTCTCCTTACGTCTAAGCGCGGCACCTATTAGAGCCAGGTTGTTCGCTTCAGTCTCACCCGGAGTGAAGTTTATCTCTTCTGGCTCCTTAGAGCCGATAAAGCTGGCGATTTTTTCAGCAGATTTCGATATCGCCTCGTACGCCTCCCAGCCCGGCTTATGCGTCAGCGTCGGGTTCCCATAAGCAACTCTGTTGAAGTATGGAAGCATCACTTCAAGGATCTCGCCGGGTACGGGGCTGGAATTCTCGAAATCCAAGTAAACTTCCCTTTTCAGCTCGCCATGCGCTTTAATTAGCTCCTCGACATCTCCCAATTCAAAATCAACTCCAAACAGAGTCTAGTCCCTTAAACTAACTGTATAACATAGTTATAAGAGTTTCGTATTTAAACAGCGAAACTATCCCTCTTCGAAAAAGCTTTATTTTCCCTCTCCTTCAAGTAAGCTAGCTTCCCTCCAAAAGTGAATACAAGAAAGGTGAGTGATGAAAATTTTCGCCTCCCTTCCACTGGAAGACATATGGAGAATCGTAGCAACGGAATTTACTGTTTCAGACGGGTTCCTGGACGATGAAGGTGTACCAACATTTATCTTACCCCCAGACCAAGAAACAAAAGAGCCATTCAAACGCCTCCTAGAAAAACTAAGGCTCTACAACCTTTTAGCAGTCATGCGATACGCTAGCCTAGACACAGCGTATACAAGCCAGCCGAACTACCCTTTAAAAACGGAAAAAGTAATAATGATAAAGGTCTTCCCGATGGAGGAAAAAAGGAGAAGAAGCGTCTTAATCAATTTAGCCCTCCTCGCTGTGACAACGGTAACTATATTCTTCGCAGGATACTACTACGCCAATGAGTTTAATAGTAGTCTTCTCTTCCTATTCTTCTTCTTCGGGCTCCCTCTTACATCCTATCAGTCCCCAATAATCAACGCGGTATACTACACCCTTGCAATATACGGAATAATAGGGCTTCACGAAATGGCACACTACACTGTCTCAAAGATAAGAGGTGTTAAAGCGACGCTGCCATACTTTATTCCTGGATGGCCCTTCGGAACATTCGGTGCGCTAATAATGCAGGAAACACCAGTAGCAAATAGAGACGAGCTCTTCGATGTTGGAGTCAGTGGTCCAATAACGAGCCTCATAATAGCGGTCATAGCAACAATCGCAGGGATAATGATTGCACCCGTAATACCGTGGCCCACAGTATACGAAATGGAAGAAATTTCAAGGCAAATGAACGTCCAGCTACTCAGCCCACTACCCACACCTCTCCTATACGAACTAATCAGAGGAATAGTACCCAAACCCGCCTACGGAGTAGAATTACTACATCCTCTACTCTGGGCTTCATGGGCCGGCATGCTAATCGTTGCCCTCAATCTCTTTCCGATTGGACAGCTTGATGGAGGACATTGTGCCCGTGCCGTGCTAGGCATGAGAACACATTACTTTGCATCGATCATTTCGGCTGTGGTCATGGCACTGTTGGGGTACTTCCCCATGGCGCTGTTGGCTCTTCTACTCTCCATGAGGGGGCACCCCGGGCCCCTAGACGACGTATCTAAAACAACTACCTCAAGAAAAATAGGATTCATCGTTTGCCTTATCCTAGCAATTCTCTGCATACCGCCATTAACTTTCTCGTTCTTTTAAACCCGCCACTTAAGTCTACAAATAGAGGAAGCTGCGTGTGGAAAAGACATATTGAATAAAATCAAAATCGAATTTTCATTTATTTAATTGGTTAAAGGAGACGCTCAGCTTCGTTTATTTCTTTTTTATGGAGGCGAGGATGGCGGCTCCGTGTGGTACCACTTTGATTTTTGCGTTTTTCCCGATCGTTTCGAGTGCTTTTCTCAGCCCGTCTTCCACGCTTTCGATCGGTGTTACGTTAAAGACGTTCTCTAGTTCTTCTGCTGGGAGGGAGGACAGCATGAATATTTTTACTTTTTCTAGGGCTTTCGCCAGGTAGTAGGCTTTGTGTCCACCCATCTTGAAGTTGCTTTTCAGTCTTTTTTCCATTTCGTCTATGCTTAGTTTTTCTTTCATCCACTCGTAGAAAACTTGGTTTCCGACTCCATCTCTACATTCTGCTAGGAAGATTACGCATCCTCCGTCTTTCACCATTGGGATTACGTTGTCTAGTGCTTTGTGTGCCTGGTAGAAGTCGATGTCCTTTGGGTATCCTCCGGCGCTCAGTATGATTATGTCGGCGGGTTCGCTTTCAGCCTTGTAGAGGCTGTCGACAAGCTTTACGCCTTCCATGAAGGCCGCTTCAAGGTCTCCGCTGAAAGCCCGGACTATTTCGCCCTTAGTGTTCTGGACCACGTTCACTATGAAGTCTGGTTTGGCTAGGCGGGCCGCTTCTGTCATGTCGAGGTGTACTGGGTTGCCGTCGAGCACGCCACTCCTAGCGGCTGGGTGAAGCATCATGGCGTGGTTGAAGAGTATGGTTTCCCGCGCCGAGACACCTGGAAGTATGCTCTTCCGCCCACCTGTGTATCCCGCATAGTAATGGAAAGTTATGTCGCCGGTGAGTATCTTTGCATCCGCCTCCGCCACTAGAGAGTTAATATAAATCCTGTTGCCGAAGGAGGTCTCACCGAGGAAGGTTAAGTTGCCGTCGCAGTCATGGCTAACCCACTCATACTTGCTCCAAACGTCTTCTCCCAGTATTGCCTTCGCCTCGTCGTCTTTCACCTTCCTGTGAGTGCCGCAGCCAAAAATTATGGTTATGTCCCTGCTTGGGAAACCTATCTCGTCGAGTTCGCCGAGGAGGGCCGCCAGAATCTCGCGTGTCCTAGTGTCCCTCGTGTGGTCGTTCACCACTATGACGGCGTCACGCTTACCCCTCATCACCACGTGAAGGGGTGGACTACCTATCGGGTTCCTGATGCTTCTTTTGATTTCGCCCACCGGGTTGGCGCATCCCGGCACGTCTCTGACCTCGAGTGTACCGGCGAAGTTCTCGTCGGGCACTTCAAAACTCACTTCGGTAGAGCCGTACTTCAAAGCGAACTTAACCAAGAAACCACCCAGAATACGAGTAACATGAACACCTATAAAAATTCTCCAGAACGACAAAAAAGATATATTTCGGGATAAATTGACCTACAAACAGAAAGTTAAACCGGGAGAGTGAATGAGTTGTCACAGGCAAGCGTAAAGGCAATAGCGCTAGCTTTAACAGTAATAGTTGTCGCCTCCCTTGGAGCTGCGGGATACCTTTACTACCAGAACAATGTAGCACAGCAACAACAAAGACAATTGCTCACCCTCATCTTATACCACGACTTAACACACGTAACAGTAATAATAGATTACGGAAACGGAACAAAGGAATCACATACAGTAACATTCACGCCCGGAATAACAGCACTTCAAGCACTAGAAGAAGTAGCGCTAGTCAACAAAACATACTGGCAATCCTATGACTCATACTTCATTGATGCTATAAACGGTGTTTGGAATAACGAGAACAACAATGGTTACTGGTGGATTTACAATGTTAAACATTACTTCTCATCTGAGGTTGAACACCCGAGTGTAGGTGCGAATAAGTATCAGCTTTCCGGAGGAGACACTGTAATTTTTGTCTACCAGTTCTATGGCTGAGCGTTCAACATTATTTTTTATTTTTCTCTTTTATTAGAGAAGTGTTTTTGGGAAGGTATATTAGGATAATTTGTCCCATTATGACGGTGAGGGATGCTATAATGTATGTTGTTCCTAGGTCTGTTCGGGCTTCGCTTATCGGGGTTTTCACTGCTGCGGCTGTAGCTGGCACCTTTGCTCTTTCGCCTCTGCCTAACGTCGAAATTATCACGTTTTGCGCTTTTGTTGCTGGCTTTCTTTTTGGTAGTAGGGTCGGCGGCATGGTAGGCGCCCTGTCAATGTTTCTTTTTAGCGCTATTTCGCCTTATGGCTCAGGTTTAGGTTACCCTTTCCTGCTCCTTACTCAAGTCGTCGGGATGTCCATTGCCGGCTTAGTTGGAGGCTCACTCAGAAAAGTGCTCAGAAACCTCAAGTCGACTTCCCCCTGGTCCATGTATGTCTTTGGCGTGTCTGGAATCGCAGTCACTCTACTATATGACGCCATCACGACTTTGGGTTTCATGTATCCCATGATTCCTTTCTCTGAGTTTCCCTCGGTTTTCGCTGCTGGAATTCCCTTTACCGTTGTCCACGTGGCGAGCAACGCTGTTCTCCTTGGCGTCGTGGCGCCATTCGTTGCGAGGTCTATTAGGTCAATGCTTGGAGAAGTTGAGGTTGAGTCTCACATCGCGGAAAAAAGGCTTCATGAAGTTGAAGGGGAGGATGCCGCCGAGACACGGCATGTGTAGGTTTTCCAAGCACATTACTCCTGCGGTGCCGTCTCTTAATTGTTCCAGGCTGTCGAAAAATTTGACTTCCTCTCTCAGCTCTGCTGGGTTCACCTCATCGGCATATAAGCCTTGACACCCCAGCTTCATTACGCTCACAGAGAG
>JAHLWW010000070.1 GCA_019057715.1 Candidatus Jordarchaeum sp. JNZ_1113 | reverse complement strand
GATAAGCACAATTGACGTGTGGTTTGGTCTTTCTTACTCTTCTTAGCGTTTCCCAAACGTCTTCTTTCGAAGCACCTGATGCTTGCGATATAAGTTTTTCCGTAACATAGGTAGAGTTTTCTAGCAGATGAAGGACTTTTGCCTCGAGCTCGGAGACAGGGTAACTGGAATTAATGGAAGTATCTCCTTGAGTGGAAGTATCTCCTTGCAATTGGAGATGAAAAATTAGTGGAGGACAATCGCTCCTTAAGAAAGAGAATGTCCTGTCATCTTGCTTAATGCTTTCAGTTTCCATTATAATAGATTTAAAGCGCTGAGAGTGATGAGGAGTGAGACTAGAAGCATTAAAGTTAAATGTTGAAAAAAGGAGAATAGGAGTCTTAGAAGCGTTGTCTGTAATGCCACATTCTAGTAGGTTAATAATAATTGATGGCGATGCAATTACTAGGATAGCATATTCATTTTTAGGACATAGATCAATGATTATGGAAGTTAAAAACTCGAGCGTGGTTAATGTAAGTCTAGATGATTGCTTGCTTAAGTCAAGGAAAATCTTTGGAGCGGGGAATAGTTCTACCAATGTCGGATGATTTTCCTCAAAGAACTCGGTTAAAACACCACGCTTTATATCTGAAAGAAACTCTTTTGTTCTTTCCTCTTGACAAGTTTCATCTGACATTATGCGAGTTGCTTCAAGCAGAAATGAGACGATGCGTTCATGACTCGTTGTTCTTATAAGCTCTCGGATCATGCTACTTTCCGTAGCTGGAAAATTAAGCACTTTGGCTAGCAGGTTTACAAGTCTCGCAAGGTACTCGTGGAGAGGCATATTAGAGGAAGGGACAAGGGATATCGAGGTAAAACCGTTTTTCTCAGATAGGGCCAGCCCACCCATCGCATCCCTCAACTGAAACGTAATTCCCTGAAAATCAAGAATTAGCCATTTGTATGGTAGATGAAAAGCCAAATTTTTGATGAGCAAAGCGAGTGAACTAGGTTGCCTTACTAAGAGCAAGGCAGGGTTAAGGAGGTTTTCGTCTATTTTAAAGTCAAGCACATGGTTTTTAATAAGCAACTTTCCCAAAGTGACCGAGTGACTGATAGACGGAGGTGGTTCTGGAACACAAATGTGTTCTAGGAAATCACGAAGCATGTCAATGTCGCCTAAAAGAGGGGGAGAACTTGAAACGTAAAAACGGCAGGTAATCTTGAGCAAGTTCTTTAGAACCATTCTACTCTTCATGAGGGAAACACGGTATATAGGGTACATGAAGGCTTTAATTTCTTCCACCGCTTCACTTAAAGAAGATAGACTTCTGCTTAAAAGAACTACGTAGGGCGATAGCTTAACGTTAAACGAACCACTCGCCGCATCCTCACGGGTTTTGCTAAGTTTAGAGGTGGAATTACTTATAGGTTTCATTGGTAAAATTAAATGAATGATTATATCGAATTTTTTCGATGCTTTTCTTAGCTCTTCGAGCAACTCGCTTATCCGTTGAGAAGAAATAGAGGAAAAAGTCATCACAGAAAGAAAGAACGGGGAGCCTGCATTTTCCAAACGCAAAACATTTTCTCTACCAATTAGAGAAGCTTTCTTAAACGTTTTATCCCCCAGAATTGAGAAAAACATCTCACTTAAATCAGTATTCGGCTCAACCTGTGTGAAACCTAACGAGTGAAGAAGAGTAGTTGAGGAACAGTAAAGGTATATGAGCCTGCGTTCTTTTTCCTTGGATATTGCTAATTCAAGTGAGGCCTCTAAGCCGCGCATCTTGATAACATTTTCTAATTGTTCTAATTGACTAGGAGAATTGAGGGGCAAAATAACACCGGCCTTAAAGAGCCTACGCTTTCTCATAAGCCAGATCTCGCTTTTTTTCACAACGAGTTTGAAGTGATTCCTAGTAAAATAAAAGTAAATAGCGAACAGTAACAGAAAAAAGAAAAGCAAAGTTAAAGTTCTGAGCGAAAGCAAACAGTTCACCACTTTGATCTTTTCTTCTCTTTCTTACTTTCTTAAATTCAAAAAGTGATTTAAACCGCAATGTTCTGAATCAAATTAAACTAACTCTGGAAGGGTGTCGAAGTTTGAGGGAAGCTGAAGTTGAGCTCAGAGGACACATAATAGACTCGTTAATTTTACCAAGGGTTTTCGCGGCGATATATGACTTAGATGGGGAGTTCGAAATTTTAGAGTTCAGTATAGGGAAAACAAAGAGCGAGCATTCATACGCTAAGATCCTTATAAAAGGAAAAAATGAGGAGCATCTTAAGGTTCTTTTAAAAGAAATCCAAAAAATGGGCGCGGTCATCGTAGAAGAAATAGAAGGAGTTAAGCTAGCGCCCGCCCCAGCTGATGGCGTTTTACCCGACAATTTTTACTCGACAACCAACCATCCAACTTATATTCGCCTTGACGGAAAGTGGGTTGAATGCGAAAACATCGAAATGGACAAGGTTATAGTTGTGAAAAACGGATTACCTATTTGCGTTCCCTTAAGAAAAGTTAAGAAAGGAGACCTTGTGGTCCTCAACGAGTCAGGAATAAAGGTTGTCCCCCCTGAAAGATCTAGAAAAAGAGAGATTTTTGAGTTCATGAGAAGCGAGGTCTCCCCAGAAAAACCAACGACGTCCCTTGTTAAAATGCTAGCAAAGGAAATGTACCACATGAAGAGAAAAAATGAAAAAATAGTTGTGGTGGCCGGCCCAGCAGTAGTTCATTCCGGCGCGTCAGAAGCGTTGGCTGAACTTATAAGAAGAGGCTACGTCGACGTGTTGCTTTCAGGTAACGCAATGGCTGTTCACGACATCGAAAGAAGCCTATATGGCACGTCTTTAGGGATGAATCTTGAAACACTCGAAAGCTATGAGGGAGGACACAGACACCACTTGATGGCGATAAATGAAGTTAGAAAACACGGCTCAATAAAAAAACTAGTGGAAGCGGGAGTTCTGAGAAAGGGCATAATGTACGAGTGCGTCATAAATCAGGTGCCCTTCGTTCTTGCAGGTTCCATTCGTGATGATGGCCCCCTTCCAGAAGTCATAACAGACGTGCTCGAAGCACAAGACGCCATGCGTGACCATTTGAGGGGAGCAAAGCTCGTTTTGATGCTCGCTACAATGCTCCACTCCATAGCTGTAGGAAACATGCTACCTTCAACCGTTAAAATAGTGTGTGTAGACATAAATCCTAGCGCAGTAACGAAACTAACAGACAGGGGAACATACGCCTTGGGTATAGTGAGCGATGTAGGCGCCTTCCTTCCACAGCTTGTTCAAGAATTGAAAAACATCGAAAGAGAAGCAGAACGGATGCCGTAGACGAAAAAGTTTACAAATAAAAAGAGGAGGTTTAAGTAAAAGATACGGGAGGGCGACTCTTGGAGTATTTAGTAGCGATAGATGCCGGAACAATAGGTTGCAGAACCATAATATTTGATGAAGAAGGAAGGGAGATCAGCAGAGCATATGAAGAGTACCCGAGCATATACCCTCACCCCACATGGGTTGAGCAAAGAGCGGACGACTGGTGGAGAGCAGCCTGTAACACTCTGAAAAGATCACTTTCTCAAGCCAAGGTAAAAACTGACAGAGTGGCAGGGGTGAGCGTGACAAATCAGAGGGAAACCATAGTTCCAGTCAACGAAAATGGAACGCCATTAAGGAACGCTATAGTATGGCAGGACCGTAGAACGGTTAATGAGTGCGCAACAATAAAGGAAATAGTTGGAAGCGAGAAGATATATGAGATAGCCGGACTAACTATAGACCCCTACTTCTCAGCTCCGAAAATTCTTTGGATAAAGAAAAATGAAGAAGAGATTTTCGAGAGGACCTACAAGTTCATGCTCGTCCATGACTATCTACTGATGAAGTTAACAGGAGAGTTTGTAACTGATTGGTCTAACGCCTCAAGAACCATGCTTTTCGACATGAGAAATTTCGAGTGGTCTAAAGCAATCTGTGACGCTCTAGAAATACCTTTAGAGAAGCTTCCAAGAGCGGAGCCACCCGCAAAGAAAATAGGGGAAATAACTAGGGAAGCCAGTGAAGCGACAGGACTAGAGCCAGGAACACCCGTCATAACCGGAGGAGGAGACCAACAATGTGGTGCTGTAGGTATAGGAGTTGTTAGGGAGGGAAGGATAAAGGCTACAACAGGAACGGGAACCTTCATTCTTGCCTACTCTAACAAGCCCATGTGGGATAAAAACATGAGAGTGCTTTGTAGCTGCCATGCGGATCCAGGTAAATGGGTTATCGAGGCAAGCATTTTTACGACAGGATCAGTATACAGATGGTTTAGAGACCAGTTAGGACACACAGAGAAAGCTTTAGCAGAGATACTAGGAGAGGACCCATATAACATACTTAACAGGGAGGCTGAGGCTGCGCCGCCTGGCTCCGGCGGAATTCTCGTTTTGCCTCACTTCGTAGGGGCTGGAGCCCCATACTGGAATCCAAATTCTCGAGGAGTAATATTCGGACTAGCATTGGGACACACTAGGAAGCACTTGATAAGAGCGCTAATGGAAGGAGTATGTTTCGAGATAAGAAAAAACATCGAAGTAATAAAACAGATGGGAATTACCGTTGACGAAATGCGAATCACTGGGGGAGCGACACGAAGCCAACTCTGGAACCAGATCCAAGCAGACGTCTACAACTTACCAGTCGTAATAGGAGCAGTTGAGGAAGCCACAGCGCTCGGCGCGGCGATACTAGCTGGAGTGGGGTCAGGCGTATACAAGTCCGTTTCGGATGCAGCTGAAAAAGTAGTCCAGATAAAAGAAAGGAGAAATCCTGACCCTGCAAAGCGGAAAATGTACGATAAGCTTTACAGGTTACATTTAGAGCTATATGATGCGCTAAACGAAAGAGGCCTCTTTGCGAAGCTGGCAGAGATAACAGAGCTAATATGAAGAGTTGATGCAGGTTGAGGGTGGATGTGGCAGTAATAGGGGGAGGAGTTACTGGTCTAGGTGTTGCGAGAGACCTAGCTCAGCGGGGAGTAACGGTAGCTCTTTTCGAGAAGGGAGATCTAGCTTCAGGAACTAGTGGAAGGTCCCATGGGTTACTACATAGCGGAGCAAGGTATGCAGTGAAGGACCCAGTGTCAGCTAGCGAATGCGCGCAAGAAAACAGGATCCTGAAAAAGATAGCGTCCCATGTGATAGAAGACACGGGGGGAATGTTTGTAGCTGTTGAGGAAAGTGACTTAGAGTATGAAAGGGTATTCCTAGATGGGTGCAAAAAATCAGGGGTAAGAGTGGAGGAGCTCAGCATTAAGGAGAGCCTTAGCAGGGAGCCGTACTTAAACCCAAACGTAGTTGCGACTTATCTAGTAGATGACGCAGCAATAGATCCCTTCAGGCTTGCGCTTGCAAACTTCCTTGACGCTAAAAGCAACAACGCTCAGATATTCACTTATACTCCAGTTAGACTTCTTGTTGAGCAAGGAGAGGTTACTGGTGTAAGACTGATTAAAAGCGGAGAAAACGTTCATGCGGACATTGTAGTTAACGCCACGGGTGCTTGGGCTGGAGAAGTGTGCAGGCAAGCTGGCATTAAACTCGAAGTCAAACCCAATAAAGGAACGCTTGTCGTCGTAAGTAAGAGAATAGTGAATACCGTTCTAAACAGGCTAAGGCCGCCCTCGGATGGAGACATATTAGTGCCGCATCAGACAACTATGATTCTCGGAACAACTTCGACATACGTTAGAACCCCAGACAACCTTTTACCAACAAGGAAGGAAATAAAGCTAATTGTAATGGAGGAGGAGAAGCTTGTTCCGCTAGTTCGGCGGCTTCGGGTAATTAGAGCATTCTCGGGTGCACGCCCCCTCCTTGAAGGGGGATCAGGAAGGGAAGCTGCGAGAACATTCCTAGTTATAGACCATGATGAGAGCGGCGTGAAAGGGTTGATCACGGTCACAGGGGGAAAACTTACAACATATAGACTTATGGCTGAGAAAACCGCAGATTTAGTTTGCGCGAAGCTTGGAGTAAGAGCACCTTGCAGTACCGACAAGGAAGAGCTGCCGGAAGTGCCTGTGAAAAGCACGCTCGAACGTTACGAAGCACTAGAAGGGGAGCTTAGAGACGGAAAAGAAGTTGTTTGTGAGTGTGAAATGGTGACGCGCAGTGAAGTTGAGAAGGCATTCAATGTTCTGGCAGCTAGGACGCTGGGGGACGTTAAGAGGAGAACTAGGATGGGTATGGGGGAGTGCCAAGCGCAAATGTGCGCTTATAGAGTGGCTGATCTTATGGCGGAGTCGTTTGGATTCGGGGCTGATGAAGCTTTGAATATGTTGAGTGATTTCTTAAGGGAACAGTGGAAGATCAGTAGAGTTTTAGAGGGAAGCCAAAAGGCGCAAACAGAGTTTTTCAAAACAATGTATAGGTTGGCGGGTAGCCTTGACGGGTAAAGTTGATGTATTGATCGTAGGAGCCGGCGTAGCGGGTTTGACCGCCGCGGAAATAATAGGTGAGGGCGGGTTTCAGGTTCTTGTTTTAGCATCCGGTTACGGTTGCAGCCAAGCGTCTTCTGGAACTATAGACGTACTGGGGCGATACAAGGGTGAAAACGTCTTAGACGTTGAAGCTGCACTCGAGAAGTTCGTGGAGGAGAAACCGTGGCACATTTACGCTTTGGCGGGAAAGAAAACGGTTCTAAACGCACTATCTGATTTTCAATTTAGAAGCGGGGGACTTTATGCCGGAGGGGGAGGGCGGAACATGAAAATAATCACTCCGCTGGGAACTGTTAAGAGCACCTACCTCGTTCAGTTCACTATGCTCAATGCTTCTTTTGAATCACTCGCAGAGAGCAAGGTTATGCTGGTGGCTTTGCCAGGATTGACAGGCTATGCTCCCCACATAATAGCGGGAAAAATGAGGAATAAAGGGATTGACGTGAAAATGACAAAATTGGACTTATTTGCCACAAGCCCCTTTCAGCTGGCGAGTAGTGTTGAATCTAACCCGGAAGTCTTAATTGAGAAGCTGAGAGAAGTAGGTGCAGGAGATCATGATTGGGTGGTTTTTCCACCGATTTTAGGACTCAGAAACGTAAAGGAAACATGGCAGGTAGTCGAGGAAAAACTGGGAACACGTGTAGTTGAGCTTCCATCTCTTCCACCCTCAGTTCCGGGAAAAAGATTATACTTCTTGCTAAGAAGACGGTGTGAAAAGGCGGGCGTCAGCGTGGTGCTTGGAAAAATAGTAAAAGGAATTAAGCTTATGGGTGGTAAAGTAACGAGGGTCTTAACGAATGAAGGCAGCTATGTTCCCTCCGCTCTAATTCTATCAACAGGCTGGATGTTAGACCATGTTTTAAGGATCAGAGGAATGCCTCGGAGAGGCAAGAACGAGTACGGTATTAAGGTTGAAGGTGTGGAAAACCTTTTCTTTGCGCGAACCCTAGTCTCTCACGAGGAAAAAATAGGTCTAGGCGCCGCTATCACTGCAGGCTGGTTAGTGGGAAAGGCGGCGCTGGACTATTTAAGAGGGAGAAAGTAATTTGGAAGCTAAACTATTATACGAGACAGATAGATGCCTTCACTGCGGCTCCTGCTTATCTGTTTGTCCGTTAGTTAATGCTGGTGTTCCCGGTAACCCTAAGAAGGTCGGCGTGTATGCAGCTAGAGACATGAGGAAGGCGGATTACTTCACTACTACTCCTTTTAACTGTACTTTTTGTCTTGCGTGTGTTAATGCATGCCCTGTCAATCTTCCAACTCCAGAAGTTGTGAAACGTCTCAGAGGGAGGGTTAAACGTCCAGACTCAATAGAACAACTTGTGGAGAACGTCAAGTCAAGCGGGAACATTTTTGGAATGAGAAACGATGAAAGATGGATATGGAGCATTGAACTAGACTTTCCTTTAGAGGAAAAAATAGACACTAAAGCTGAAGTCGGATACTTTGTAGGGTGTAATTCTGCTTTCGCTCCGTCACTCTCAGGAATACCTGTGGCAAATATTACTCTCCTTGAGAGGGCAAAAATTAACTACACGTTAATTTCCGGCGAGAAATGTTGCGGTATACCACTCGCGATGGCAGGGGAGGAAAGCGTGCTCGCAGAGATAGCGAAAAGCAACGTTGAAGAATACAAGAAGAGGGGGGTCAAAGTTCTGGTGACGTCTTGCCCAGCTTGTTTACGAGCATGGAGAGAAGTTTATCCCAGAATAGTGAAGGTGCCATTCAAGGTTCAGCACGCTACGCAGTTCATTTTTAGCTTGATAAAGAGGGGCAAAATTAAACTTGCCAGAATAGACAGGAAAGTGACGTATCAAGATCCCTGCGAGCTGGCTAGAGGATGCGGCATAATAATAGAGCCTCGTCTTCTGATAAAGGAGACGGGTGCATTGCTCTTGGAATTCAAAGAAAAAGGATTAGAGGCAGAGTGTTGTGGTGGGGGAGGTCTTTTGAGAGCGACTAATCCTCAGACGGCCACACGGCTTGCTCTTTCAAAGCTACAAGAGGCAAAGTTGCTTGGATCTGAAGCGATAATAACTGCGTGTCCCGCGTGCAAGCAAAACCTCCTAAAAGCAGGAGGTGACATTCCCATATTGGACATAGGTGAGCTACTCCTCACCGCTCTTCCTTCTAACTCTTGAAAGCACTCTCTCAAAAACTCTCAACCCAACAGCGAGCTTAGCACTTCTAGCCATGAGACCAGCGATCATCATGACGTCAAATATTTCGTCGACAGATGCGCCCTCACGAAGCGCAGCCTCAACGTGAAAGTCCATGCAGTGTTCACATCCTAAAGCTACAGCCGCAGACAGTGCGACGAGCTCAGCCACTTTGCGAGTCAGAGCCTTCGGCCTCCTAAGCGTGAAAAGTGATAGAAGAGAATCCAGTACAAGCAGTTCAGGTCTGTTGCGTCCAATAGACTCTGATACAAAGGGCACGCGTCCATATTCCACGTGCATCTCACGGAAAAGCTCATCGACCACAGCGTCCAAATTCCTAAATAAAGATTCAAGAAGAGACTTCAAACTCAAAATTTCACCCGGAAACGAGATCAACTAAACAAAATATATATTCGCTTTTCCCTTGAAACACGAGCTACATTCAAAATCAAAAAATAAATAAAGAGCGAGGAAACGTCAGTATGGCGAATGAACAGAAGAAGGAAAAATTATAAGTTAGGGATAATCTTTGTTCAGTGAGAGAAGCGTACGGTGCGGGGGTTCCCTAGTTTGGCC
>JAHLWW010000069.1 GCA_019057715.1 Candidatus Jordarchaeum sp. JNZ_1113 | reverse complement strand
CATGGAACATTGCCATGAAGCTCTTGATGTGCCGTCCTTTACCGTTGGCGGCGAAAGCCACCGATGAATTTAAAGAGGTGGAACGGATAGTCATAAAATGATAACTATCCGACAACGGTGTGTGTTGGAATGTCCGATGACGAACTAGACCTAATCAAGAGGCGGAAGCTTCTGGAGATGATGAAGGCAGCCGCCAAGAAGTCTGTTGCTGGACAGCAGAAGGGCGGGGAAAGCGAGCTTGAAAAAGAGAAGGCTCGCTTCTTTACTATTGTGTTAACGGCCGAGGCGAAGCGTTACCTCGATAAGCTCAAGGCGGGGAAGCCTGAGGTGGCCGAGAAAATAGAGGACGCCATAGTCTACATTTTCGCTAACAGGCTTATGAACAGGAAGCTGACCGAAATAGACATCATGAAGATGGAACGGAAAATAGAGGGAGTAGAGCCGAAGATAGTGATCAAGAGGCGTGGGGAAGACAAGCCAATTGATTTGTCGGAAGCCCTGAAGAACGATTAGTCCTCCTTTTTCAACAATCCGAGCTTTGCGAAGACCCTACGCGTCGTCCTCGTCAAGTCGTAATCTTCCAGCTCCTCCGCCCTCACGAACCTAGCGTCTAATGCGTCACTTCCAGCCCTGAGGCTGCCACCTACCGGCGCCGCTAAAAAGTCGATTATAACGTAGTGAAACCTGACTCTTCCGTCATCGTCTCTTTCTATGTAGTCGCACACATCAACAACCTCCCCAACCTCGACGATAACTCCTGTCTCCTCAGCCACCTCCCTCGCGCAAGCCTCAGCTGCAGTTTCCCCAAGATTAACAAGGCCACCTGGGATAGACCATCTTCCATAGGAAGGCTCACTACCCCTCTTGACGATAAGCACCTTTCCGCCCTCGAACACTACCCCTCCTACACCGACCAGTGGCCTCTCAGGGTAAATCCTAGCCAACGCAACCACCATGCCTCCCCTAACATCATGGAGTAATTAAACTCTTCTACGTTGTCTGTAAGTTAAGCCGGCAAAGGTAAAGCTTAAAACCATCCTCCCCCCTTTTTTAGAACGTTACTGGAAACGGTTACGTGTCCTGCAGAGAAAACACGTTTGAACCCCTTCAAGTTATAAACTTTAGGGGGAAGGAACAAGTGAATTCCTCACCACGAATAGGAGGGAGTTAATCTGAATCGCAGGATTACGTTCATATGCGTTCTCTCTGTTCTCGCCTTGCTTACCCTGCTGCCTTGTCTCTCCCCGCAACTCGTTAGCAGCATGCCCCTTTACCCTGTTGGATCTGCACACACCGCCACGTGCTCCGCCTCCTCCTCGTCTCCTTCAATCAGCGTCCAGGTGCTTAACAGAAGCGTCGAAATAAACTCCTATGGGCTAATTAAGGTCACCGATTTCTTCAGCATTGTGAACACAGGGACCGAGCCCGCGTTGTTTATCGATGTTTTTTACCCGGCGGAGCTACACAAAAACTTGCTCACGGTATCAGCGATGAGCGGTGAAGGCTCCCCTCTAAAAGTGGAGGATGTCTCTGGCTTCTACACCGGAAAGCGCCTCTTTTTCGATCATGATGTGCCTCCCGGATACAGCTACAACTTAACCGTAACGCAGAAGTTCGCAAACCTAGTCACGCTCAACGCCTCCTCACTCTACGCTGACCTTTACAGGTATCCCATAATCCCCCACACTATTTTGAACTGCACTATTAGAATATTCTTCCCCGAAAACGCCACCCCCCAGTATCCTTACCCTAGTGGCGCCATCTTTCAGAACGGCACACTCGTCATTAGAGACACAAACATAGGAGCTTTCAACACTACTGCGATGACCGTAAAGTATTACGGTCCCCTGCTCCGCTTCGAGTGGCACTTCAGGTACGTCCGCGTCGACCCATGGAGAGGAATAGACGTAATAGACTTCTACAAGGTTAGAAACGACGGCCCCCAGGAAGTGTCAAAGCTCGAGTGTAATGTCCCTCCACTCGTCATACAGCTTCTTGCGTATGACGCCATAGACGTGATAGGCGCCTGGCCTGAAGGGGACCATATAGCCATCACCCCACGGATCCCCCTAGAACAGAACGACCACTACATCTACTACGTGAAGTACAAGATACCAATGCCCTCGTATCACTTCGGCGCATACGACCATTACGTCTTCGTCTTCCCGGCAAACCCAAGCTACGAAACAGTGATCCCCAAATCGACGACCATCGTTTCGCTGAGCGCCAGCCTATCCCCACAGGCAACCTACCCCCCCTCGCTCCCAGCCAGCTCAGGACTCTTACTGGGCAAGGAAACCTTCTTTCTTTTCAGGGAAGAAAACATCAAGCCAAACCACTCGTCTCAACTATACATCTACTATACCTCCCCGGTTCTCTCCCTCTACTCTTCACCAGTCGCTTTCAGCGCTGCTCTACTAGTAATCTTCACGTCCCTCATGTTCGCAGTCAAGCTCAGAGTGCCAGCTAAGCCCATCGCAGTAGAAATCGAAGAGGAAAAGTACGCTCTCCTAGAAGAGCTCTGCAGCCTATACGAGGAAAAGCACCTTCTCATACTTGAAAAAGACATGCTGGAGCAAAAGTACGCAGCGCGGAAAGTGAAAAAGTTCGAGTACACGAAGCGGGCCAGTGATATTGAAAAGCAGCTTTCATCCCTCGAAAGGCGGATAAGCGAAACCAAGAGCGACCTCCTCGCTGTTGACAAACGCTACGCTCCAGACTTCGAAGACCTCGAAACAGCAATAGCCCAAGTAGAACAATCAAGAGCAGCCGTAGAATTCATCAAAAGAAGGTACGCTACAGGGAAGATATCGAAGGAAACCTATGAGAAACTAATAGAGGAACAGGAGAAAAAGAAGGAGAAGTCAATATCGAAAGCAGAAAAGAAAATACAGGAACTCAGACGCAGAATACCTCTCCCATAGACCTGCAACAAACCCGGAAAACAAAGGCCGCGCAGTAACCTATCACCCTTTAGGATAAAAGCTTTCTTCATTTCTTACTTCAGGAAGGATGTTGCTGAGAAAAAATATTCCAGAGTATACTTTGGAGTGAAAAAAGTAAAGATGGGGGATTGGTAGCCCGGCCCAGATTCGAAATCCTCCATGATCGCCTGGGGTCCCGGGGTCCAAAGCCCCGGATGCTTGGCCGCTTTGCGCCTTTAAAACTCTACACCACCGGGCTTCAATCATTAGGTTGAAGCCCGGATTTTTTATAATTTTCGAGTCTCCGTCTCCATTTTCGGGGACCTCTTCCTTCAGCTCCCTTAATCCTTTCATCGCCATGGCGACCACGAGCAAAACTAGCACGATGATCAATAGTATGTATCCTCCCTCTTGCAGGAAGAGGAGGAGTAGTCCGAGTTTTGGTATTGCGAAGATAACCTTGCCGTGGACCATCCAGTATGGTGTTGGTGCAGGGTCTGGTTGTGGATTGGTGAGCCTATTATCTCCCCACGTATAATAGTAAATCTGCCCGTTCTCGAAGGTTACATTGTATACTCTATGAATTACGGGGATTAAGGGGATTTGTGACGGCGTTTCCCCTGCTGAGAAATACCAGTTGTAGGCGTCGAACACTATTATGTCTCCTACGCCTATCTCGTACCATGGAACGTTCTTTATTATGACGAGGTCCCCGTAGTGGAGGGATGGCTCCATGCTTGAAGGCGACGTTGATACAACTCTGAAAGGTGTGGGTGTGCCGAGGTAAACCTTCAGAAGTTGGAAGCCGCCGAAGACCCCTACGCCTATCACAACCATCAGTACAATATACTTCACGAGCTCTCTATGCTCTTTTCTTCCACCCAATGTTTCGCCTCCGCAGGCTAGAAGTGACGATGAAGCTTTTAAATCGTTTCACTATATATAAATAGGGCTGTTTCATCCTTTCCGGGGAGGTTACGGCTTGACTGTTTCCGTAGATGTTAGGGAGAGGCTTGCTCGTCGTGTTGCGGGTGAAATAGTGCTTGCTGAGGACCCCGGAAGGACGATGCGCAGGTGGAGAGAGCTTTTCCACGTAAGCCAAATAACGTTGGCGGAGTACCTTGAGGTTTCCCCCTCCGTTATAAGTGACTATGAGGCTAATAGGAGGAAGTCACCTGGCACCAAGACCATAAAGCGCTTCGTCGAAGCCCTGCTGGATATAGATGGGCGAAGAGGGGAGCCGGTGATATCAGCCTTCGGCCGCCTTATGGACATTGAAATACCCTCCTCGGTCCTCCTAGATGCGAGAGAATTTATTTCACCTGTCAGCGTTGAATCGTTCTGCTCGGCTATAGGGGCTGAGCTCGTCGTTCCAAGGGACCTCGTTGAGAAAGAGCTCTTAGGATACGTGGTTGTTGAGAGCAGGACGATGCTCAAGGACCTTTCAAGTGAGGGGTTCTCCAAGTTATACCGGGCGACAGCTGGAAGGAGCCTTGTGCTGGCCAACGTGACCACGGGGAGGTCTCTAACCGTGACCATCAAAGAGAACGAACATAAGCCTGGCCTGCTCGTGCTTCACGGCGTGTCGAAGCCAGACCCGGCAATCCTAGACTTGATCGAAAACGAAAAGCTCCCCACAGCTGTCGTTAGGGGGGCGTCAGCTGAGGAGCTGATTAAACTACTAAGGCAATTCTCCCAGCAAATCACCAATTCGTCCCTTTGATGGAGGGGTGCGCGTGTTGAAGCTGAAGAGAAGACACTTCCTTAAGAGGTCGGAAGTCAAGAGGCTCAGCGAGGAACTTCATAGCTCTCTTGGGGCAGCGATCTCCCTAGAGGACGTAGAAGTAGCGTTCACCCAGGATGACGACGAAGTCTACTTTCACCGTGGACAACCCCTGCTCATAAGAAAGAGAGGTAGACTCTTCCCCTCACTTAAATCTCTTCTTGACGGCTTGTTCACCTTGCCCGAGGTAGTCGTGGATATGGGCGCTGTGCCTCACGTCACCAACGGGGCAGACGTTATGCTGCCCGGAATAAGAACTGTTAACGGATCGGTGAGAGCCGGCTCACTCGTAGTGGTGGTGGACGAGAAGCACGGTAAACCCATCGCAGTCGGGGAATCTCTCCTAGACGCCGAAGCCATAAAGGCTGGAGGCAGGGGGAAAGCTGTAAAAAACCTTCACTGGATTGGAGACGAATACTGGCTTCTCGCCAAAGCCGAATAACTCTCCCAGAGGAGGGGGCGCCTGCAGTGTTTAAAAACTAAATTTTGGCAAAAAACTGTGAGCAAAACTTAAGTATGCGTTCTTCCTAAAAATCTTGGAGCCTGACTGCTAAACGATGCTTTGCGATGATGACTCGTAAGCGTAACCCGCAAACATAGGTTTCCAAGCGCGGGATGATTATCCACCAACAGCAAATTCAGCTGACGCGTAAAGCTCCCATTGAATGCTGAAAGCCTAAAAGCCGAGATTGCGGGTAACAAATAAACGCGTCATCTAAATGGATGAGAAGCGGTTGGGGTGGGCGAATTGGCTGAGAAAGATGAATCTACCCGTAAGAAAGAGTCCGAGCAGCTGGAAAACCCGGAAGGATCGCAGCTTTCAAGCACAACTCTCTCCATTAAGGGTGAAGGATCCGCTGGGATTGTTGAAAAGACGCTTGCCGCCGGGAAAGGGAAACCCGCTGGAGAGGCGGAGGATAGGGAGGATTTAGCTCTTCTCAGGATGATTGTTAGTCTGATGGAGGATGTAGCAAAGACCGTGCTGAGGGTTGAGAGGCTTCTTAACGAGAGGTTCTCCCTTTTGGAGAAGAGAATAGAAGAGGCTAGAGACGACTTAGCTGGGCGCGTCGAGAGCGTTGAACTAAAGGGCGTGTCGAAGCTTGAGGAAACCTTGGAGAAAGCCGTGAACAATCTTCAGAAGGGCATGGAAATAATGGCTATAAGGGATCTTGTCGAGAAAGTTGAGGACCTTGCTGTCCAGATACGTGAAGGAAGAACTGTAAAGCCGGAGAAGGAGGCTCCGAAGGAGGAGCGGAAAGAAGTGCCGCCTCCAACTAAGAGGAGGGAGCCGAGCCCCACTAGGCCTGCTAAACCTCCTACTCCAAGTTACGAGGAGCCCAAGCCTGCAGAGGAGGAACGCCTGATAAGGCCATCAGACCTCTTCAGGAGAGGCTACTAAAGGTTAGCTCCTCTAGCTCGATGCTGGCGCGCTCTGTGTGCTTGGCGCGCTTTGTGCTTCCCCTATTTTTTTCTGAAGCTCGCTTATAGCCATGAGAAACTTGTTTATAAGTATCATTGTCTGGAGGAGCCATACTGCTTCTCTTACGCTGTCCAGTGTTTTCTTGTGGATTTCAATGGTTTCTTTGCGCATGTTTTCTAGGTTGACGGATTGAAGGTTCTTTATTTCCTCTACGACGTTAACCGTGGACTCGTTCAGGTGCCGTATAGTCCTGATCCTCTCCTCCCTAATCACGTTCGCGAGATCCTGCACTCCCTTCATTAGTGTTAGAATGTTTTTCGTGAAGAACTCGGTGAACTTCTCTATTTTCCCGGTGTAGCTTTCAACTTGGCCGCTCAGCTGCTCTATTTTTGCATATATGTCGCTTAGCGCTTGGGTTATCAGGGGGATCATGGCTTCTGGCGCACTCATACCTACCGCCTCCTACTTAGCTCCTCCGGCACGGGAGAGTATTTTAAGGGACGCTTGAACCAGCTCGTTCATCATGGGCTTAATTCTCTGAGGGTTTATCTCGCTCTGAACGGTTTCCAGGAGGCTGTCCAGTAGCTCCTTGGTTTCGTTGAACGTTTCGAGCTTGACCGCATCCCTAAATCCCCTAACCTCAAAGTTGAATGAGTTGAGAAGAGTCTCAACTTGGTCGGCGAAGAGGTTCTCCTGCTCCCTTATAGTCCTCGCGAGGTTCTCGAAAGTCGCGTTAAGCTCCCTAATGCTCTGCTCCACTCTCTCCATGAGCCTGGAGAGCAGCTCGAAGTTCCTCTCCATAACCTTCAGCGACTCATCCAGCTTCAACGACAAGCTCTTAAATTGATAAAGTATGTTCTCCATTCTATCACTCAAACACTTCTCCCTCCCTTCACTAACTAGAAGGGTCTTCACACACATAAACTCTTCTATGCAACCATACGGAAGCAGCAATTGCCGGTCGATCTCTTCCTATACTTGCACCTTGCACTTACGCGCAAATTATAGTCCGCGGGCCATAGGGGACACGTCTATTCTCCTGATGATCACCGCCTTGGCTTTGACGAGGTCCCCCACAGCCATTATGACCTCGTTTATGTCCCTTCCAAGCATGTCTGCTAGCGCCTTAATGTTCTTCTCGCCGTCAATCACCATGAAAAGATCCATCACCCAGCTCCCATATTTCTCAGCCATTTCCCTCGAAACCCTGCTCTCCATGAACTCCAGGGTGAATATTCTCCTTGTGGGGACGGAGAAAGTTATGTACTCCGCTGGAACCTTCATTTCCATTGCGAGCCTCCTCACTGTTGGTGTTAAATACGGCGTGGATGAAGGCTTAACGGCTTCAAGCAAGTCCACCCTAACTCCCTCCTCCCTCTCGATTAACTCGCTTAGGAGGGTGACCCCCCTATCGAGCTTCGCATGCGCTTCCCTCACATCTCCTTGGTCTAGGATGGCCAGAATGAACTTGTCAGTCTTCTTTACGCCTAGAACCTTACCACCCATCTCCGCCACGAAGCTTGATACCGCTACCCCGCCGAGCGAGAACAGAAGAGACTGTATAACGTCCTGCTCGTCCTCCGGCATATGGGAAATGATAATGCCTCCGTCAAGGTTCAGAATTGCCGCCGCCTTCACCCCTACCTCATCCTCAACCATGGTTAAGGCCCTCTCAGCGTCCTCCATAAAACCCCCTCTTCGTCTTTCTCCGAAACAACCCTCACAGACTTTTAAATCACTATCAGTATTAAATTCTTCCTTAATGGAAAAAGAAAAATTATCGAGGGCGCTAAGCTAGTTAAGGAGGGTTGATTTTTGGAGCACGTTTTTAGAGCCTACGATATCAGGGGTGTTTTCAACGAGGAGCTCGACGCAGCCTTCAGCGTGAAGGCCGGATTGGCCCTAGCCACATACCTTGGGGGTAAGGGAACCGTTGCAACGGGTAGGGACGTCAGGGAGAGCTCAAGAATAGTGGAGCAGGCGCTGATAGCCGGCCTTTGCTCGGCTGGGTGCGACGTGGTGTCGGTTGGCATGCTCCCAATACCAGCATTCAACTTTCACCTTTGGCGTGGAAAATATAAAGCTGGAGCTATAGTGACGGCTTCCCACAACCCGCCTCCCTATACGGGCATACGATTCAGGCGCCCTGACGGAACAGGCTTCTCGAGGGAGAACTCCGAGGTGAAGGAAGTTTACGTGAAGGGAGAGTTCATAAAGAGGAAATGGAATGAGCTCGGCTCCTTCCACAGCATGAACACCGACGTCGTATTAGCATCATACCGGGACTTCCTTCTCGAAAACGTGAGCTTTGAGAGGCCATTGAAAGTGGTGCTAGACCCAGGGTGCGGCGCCGCCTCCAGTGTTGCCCCAGAGCTCTTCAGGCGCGCCGGAATGAAAGTTCACACAATTAACGCTCAGCCTGACGGGACATTCCCGGGAAGGGATCCATATCCGAGGGAGGGCACGCTGGACGAGCTTCAGCGCCTCACAGTCGCCGTGGGGGCTGACATGGGTGTTGCCTATGATGGCGACGCTGACAGAGCAGTCTTCGTCGACGACAAGGGACGCATACTTAGACCCGAGACGGCCGGCGTCATACTTGTCGGCGACGCCTTTTCACGCAGGAGGGGTAAGGTGGTAGCCAACGTATCATGCTCAATGATAGTGAAAGAGAAAGTTGAGGAGCTTGGAGGCGAGGTCGTCTGGGAGCGGGTGGGCGACGTCTTCATAACTGAAGCAATAAAGAAGCATGGTGCAGTCTTCGGCATAGAAGCGTCAGGCCACTATTACCCGTCGTTCCTCATACCCTTCGACGACGGAATATACGCCAGCCTATTGATGGCTGAAATAATTTCAAGGGAGAAGCGTCCTCTCTCCCGGATCGTGGATGATTTGCCAAGCTACCCTATAGTTGAGAAGACCGTGGATTGCCCCGACGACAAGAAATTCAGGGTGGTTGACGGCGTCAGGGAGGAACTGGAGCGAGCAGGCTACGCTATAAACACGATAGACGGCGTCCGGGTGGACTTAGACGACGGATGGTTCATAGTGAGAGCCTCAAACACCCAGCCACTCATAAGGGTCACAGCTGAAGCAAAAACTGATGAAAAACTGAAGAGTC
>JAHLWW010000068.1 GCA_019057715.1 Candidatus Jordarchaeum sp. JNZ_1113 | reverse complement strand
GATGCCTGAGCGTCCCCTCGCCAGCTCGTTTATAATTGAGCCTACAAGCTCTAGGTTTTCAACGTCAACCCCGGAGTCAGGCTCGTCTAGAAGGAGGAAGCTCGGCTTTTGAGCCATAAGTTGAGTCAACTCGCACCTCCTTATTTCCCCTCCAGAAAACCCGCAGTTCAACTCCCTATCCAAGTAAAACGCTGGAAAGTTAACTCTCCTAGCTATCTCCATTGGCGACTCGTCCTTCGCTAGCTTACCTAAGATGTCCCCAAGACGAACCCCCCTTATCTGCGGAGGGTTCTGGAAGAGAACGCCAATCCCCCTTTTAATCCTCTCGTTTATTGGAAGAGATGTTATATCTTCACCATTAAGAATTATTCGCCCACGTAATACTTTGTACTGCGGGAAACCTAATATGGTGAGTATGAGACTTGTTTTACCTGATCCATTCGGGCCAAAAAGCACATGTAACTCTCCTTTAGGCACCTCAAGGTTTAACCCGTCAAGCACCCTTCTCCCATCGATTTCGACAACTAGGTCCCTTATTTCGAGCGCCAGCAACGAGGTCCTCCCCACAAATCAGCCTAACACGTCATCAAGCATAGCAACAAAAAAATAACTTATGAACCTTTCCTATTCTGAATTTCTTCGCTGGGGAGGCGTAACTTTCTTAGTAGACCACTAATAGTTCACCCAGATAGATAAACGTGGAAAAATCACCCGGGAACATTTAATTCTCCCCGATTTAATAAGGATGTCTTGGCACTCGTAACTTTCGAGAAAAAACGTTTACGGCGCTCTTTCCTTTTTAGGTGATCGTTGTGTTGAGGTGGCGCGCTCATGAATGGCGTTGTCCTGAGAAGGGCTAGAGATGAGGACTTGGATGCGCTTTACATGATAGACAAAGTATGCTTTCCGCGCCATCACTTCTCAAAGTACTTTATCCGTCTTCTGCTAGAATACCCGTCATCTGTAGCCATCGTCGCAATGATCTCCAGTAGAATAGTGGGTTTCACTATAGGTGTCATAGAAGATGAAAATGAAAGCCGAATTTACACGATCGGCGTTCTACCTGATTTCCGCAGGAGGGGTATTGGGAGGTTACTTCTCGAAAAATTGGAGGAAGAGCTTGCTAGGCAAGGTGCTGTGAAATGTCGCCTTGAGGTTATGGAAGGAAACATTCCTGCACTCCAGCTCTACTCTAAGATGGGGTATCACAGGTTGGGTGTTATTAGACGTTATTACGGTGATAAGGATGGAATCGTCATGGAGAAAGTGCTGAAGCCCCTAAGGACTGCTTGACAGCTGAAGCAACAGTTTCAACATCCTCCTCCGTCATGGAAGGGTGAACTGGAAGAGAAAAAACGGTTTTTGAGGCTAACTCCGTACCCGGGAGAAAAACATTAGAATAACCCCTTTCTATGTAGAGCTTTGTCCGGTGAACTGGCACCGGATAGTAAACTGTAGCTCCTACTCCACGCTTTCTGAGAAAAGAAACAACATCATCTCTTCTTACTCGTTCGTCTCTCAGTCTCACAGTGTATATGTTCCAAGCATGCCTCGCCTTTCCCTTTTCGAAGGGGAGAACAAGCTCTTTAACTTCTCTCAGGAGCTCTGTTAGGCGGTTTGCGTTCCTCCGCCTTTTAGCTAGAAACTCATTGATTCTTCTCATCTGAGCAACTCCAATTGCGGCGTTCATCTCTGGAAGCCTCCAGTTGTGTCCTAGCAGCGTTGTTACGTAGTCGCCTCTCTCTCCCTGATTTCTTATCATCCTGATTTTTTCTGCAAGTTCCTCGTCGTTCGTAGCGACCATTCCTCCCTCCCCAGTAGTTATTATTTTTGTAGGGTAGAAGCTGAAACAGCCTAAGTGCCCTATTCCTCCAACCTTAACACCATTATATTCCGCGCCATGAGCCTGAGCGGCGTCCTCAATCACGTATATTTTTTCTTCCTCCGCCACTTCCATTATGGGCTTCATATCTGCAGGGTGACCGTAAAGGTGCACCGGTATGATTGCCTTGGTTTTGGGGGTTAGCGTCTTCTTAACTTCGTCGGGGTTCATGGTGTACGTGTCAAGGTCTATGTCTACGAAAACAGGTTTCGCTCCAACATGTAGCACGACGTTACAGGTGGCTGAGAACGTGAAGGAAGGAACTATGACTTCATCGCCCGGCCTAACATCTATGGCGAGCAAAGACGCGTGGAGTGCCGCAGTACCCGAACTAACAGCTACAGCGTATTTTACCCCTAGAAAACTCGAGAAGAGCCTCTCGAACTCCATAACCATCCCGCTCTCACTTACTCTCCCCGTGAGGTTTCCGGAGCGTAAAACACTGAGAACATTTTCCTCCTCTTCCCTTCCTAGGATAGGCTTGTTGATCGGTATCATCTTCGCTCGCCTCCAAAGACGTACAAGACTGAGAAAAATTAATGTCAACGCCTTCATAAGCCTTCTTGGTGGCATTATTGGAGCTCATGGGAAAACTTATTCGGGGTTTTATCAGGGAAGAGGACCTTCAGAGATCCAATGAAGAACTAAGAGAACTAGTATATTCGCTTTTTGAAAATGGTTTTTTGCGTAGAGAAAAAGACGGTCTAGCCGTTCTAGATAAGATCGCCCTATTAGAGGCTCTTCTCTCCCGCGGTTTTACTGTAGAATACTTGGCCAGCCTTTTCACGTGGAGGGACTTCGAAGCTTTCTCTGATGAGGTCTTCGCTAGGCATGGTTACTCTTCGCTGAGAAACTTTAGGTTTTCTCAAGGCGGACGCAGGTTTGAGGTGGACCTCCTAGCCCTAAAGAAACCATTGTTACTTTGCGTTGAGTGCAAACACTACAAGAAGCCGAGAACCACTATGCCCAGCAAGCAGAGCATAGAGAGACACGTTGAAAGAGCGAAGGCGCTAGCGAAGTCTATTCCCAGCTTAACCCTTGACGTGGGAGTGTCAGGCTGGGGGCATGTTAAAGTCGTCCCCCTCATCATTACATTAACACAAGAAGGGATACACAAAGGTGTTCCCGTAATTCCAGTTTTCAAACTTAATACTTTCCTCCTAGAACTTAACTCGAACATAGGCTTAATCTGCTCATTCGAGGCTGAAGCCTCAAACTACTCTAAACTAACGTAAAATACGTCAGGCAAACCGTAAATCACTAATTCCCTCTTCCATTATTGTCTTGAACTTTTACTATATTTCGAGCTCCCTCAAAATGTACTCGTACTTTTCCTGCCATTTTTCACGGCTTAAGAAGACTAATTCCACGTCTTTTCTCGCTTTAAGCTCTCGGGCCAGCGGATGCTCAAGCTTCATCCCGATTGTTCCTAGAAATAGCTTGCCGCAGTTCACGGCGTCTCGGACAGCATGCGCGAAGCCTTCCACCAGCAACTCCATTTTACCTATCTCATCTATTACGATAACGTCAGCTTCTTCGATGGCTCTTCTCAGCGCCTTAACCCCTAAGGTTGCGATGGAGTTAGTGTCTACAACATACTTTCCCACTCTAGGTGAGCCCTCCCCGATCTTAGCCATCACCGCCTTTTCGCCTGTGAGCAAGTCCACAATCAAAAACCCTTTTCTCGTCCCTCCCTCTCTTACCTCGGGTGTGACGATCCCTCCTACCGTTAGTCCTTTGCTATGTGCTCTCTCAATGACCTTAGCGGCGAGAAAACTTTTCCCAGACCCAGGCGGTCCTGTTACAAGGATCTTCTTCAATTATTTTCACCCCCATTTTTCGGAAATATATTAATTAGAGTTGTTATAAGATTGCTTGGAAAGGGAAAGGGTGTTGTGAATGAGCGAGTACGGTGGCTCGCTGCATGGTGTCGCGTTGAGGTTTACCGCTGAAATGAGCGGCTTTAAGGGGGAACTGAAAAAGTATACCAGCGTCTTTTTCGACAAGCTTGCTAAAGAATTGCTTGGCGGACGAGACGAAGTGTTCGGGAGAGCTGAGCTCAACAAGCTTCTGATCAAAATTGAGGGGTTCGTTAATGAGCTTATTGAAGAGTTATCTGATAAGGTGATTGTTACCGCGCTAAAGCACATGCAACTCTTATTGGGCGAAGTAAAAGATGTCCGAAAGTTGGATGAGGTGTCTGAGGAGCTCTTTAGGTCGGTTAGAGATCCGGCAGAGCGTTATAAGGCGATGCAGAGGATAAGGGAGCTTGAGGCGGTGGTGGAAGAACTTGAGAAAGAAATAAGGGAACATGGAACTCGCTTGAGAGAGCTCCTAGCTAAGGATGAGAAGTACAGGGTTCTGGCTACTTTGGATGAGGCTGGAGGGGGAAGCTATAGTGAACTATCCGAGAAACTGGGCTTTTCCAAGGCGAAGCTAATAAAGTATATTAAGGAATTGGAGGAGGCTGGGCTTGTTGAGGTTGAAAGGTCTAAATCGCCTCACTTTGTACGCGTTAAAAGTGTTCCGTGGAGGCTGAGCATTGACAAGAATAGTGGTTGACTATTTTTTCAGCCCCACAAGCGAGGAGTGCAGAAACTTCATGAAACTTGTGATTAACCCCCTTATGCGTGAGCTAAGCGACTCGGTCGAGTGGCGTGTGCACAACATCTATGATCCGAAGGCAAAGAGGCTCGCAGACCAGTATGGCATTAAAGGAGTGCCTGCCCTTGTTATAGCGGGGAAAGAGGTTATTTTCGGGTTTAAGCCAGTTAGCGTAATTAGAGACATTATCACGAGAAACCTAGGACAAGAAAAATAAACGTAACATAGGATCTTCTTTATCGCTATTTTCCTTAGATTTTCTGGCTTATGCGCTCCATGGTTTCCACACACTTAACTCCGTCGAGTAGTGTTGGTGAGGGTGGCGTTTTGTTTGCCACGCACTGGACGAAGTAGTTTATCTCCGCCGAGTATGAGTAGTGGGTTCTCTTCACGGCCATAACGACCTTATCCGTTATATCCTTAAGTATATGTTCCACAGCGTAGCGTTGCCATCTTTTTCCATCCCAGCTTATGTTAACGGCGTAAGGTGACCGGAGGACGTCAAACTTTATGGTGCCTTTTGTCCCCTCTATTTTCCATTGAAATGATGGTATTATGCTGTCAGAGAACCAGTGTAGTCCCACCTTAACTTCCGCTTCGTTCTGCATAGTTAAGTCAATGTTGACTCTATCGTATACTCCGTATCTTTCTGCCCTCGCTTTAATGTCGTTTACTTTGTCGACGTCTCCCAAAAAGTAGTGGAGCATGTCTATGACGTGTGGTCCTAGGTCTGAGAGTACACCGCTCTTCTCGATGAACCTGAATGGCGTGACAGCGTTCCAGACTCTCTGGTCGCTCTTGAAAGTCACCATTGCGCTCTTCACTTTCCCTATTTTTCCGCGAGAAATTATTTCGTTAACCATTCTGACGCTTGGAGTGAATCTATAGTTAAATGCGGGCATCACAAAGAACTTGCTATTACCGACTTCATTAAGGAGTTCGTATGCTTCCTTTGTGCTTGTAGCCAACGGCTTTTCGCAGAGCACATGTTTCCCGTGCTCAACAGCTTCTACAGTCATTTTTTTGTGGAGATGCGGAGGGGTACATATTGAAATGGCATCTATCTGTTTGTCTTCTAAAAGACAAGTGTAGTCGGTATATGTGCGGGTGACTCCAAACTTGCGCTTCACATATTCTAACCGTTCCTCGTTTAGGTCAGCTACCGCTGCGATCTCAACATTAGTCAACCCGTTATATCCGGGGAGGTGAAGATACTCCGCTATTTTTCCGCAACCTATCACTCCTACTCTAACTTTCTTGCCTACTGGCTGCGGTGTTGCCGTGTTAAGGAAGAGTACCCTGAGAGCCATTGTTCCATCAGCTATAACTCCCGTCACCGCCCTTGGAGCCCTGAATTTTCTAGCTACGCGCTCAACGGGCTCCCCTACAATCTCTATTTTTTCGAGGTCTATCTCGCCTATACCTAGGTCATATGTCTTCGTTATTATCTTGATCTTTTTAGGGTTAAACCCCATTATATGAGCGGCTACGGCGTCCACGGTCACAGGGTCGCGTCCACTCATAACCAGATTCATGGTGACCGGGGAGCCTGCAATAGGTCCTCTGCCTTCCATAGCCGTTAATCCATCTACGACTATAAGGTTCTGCTTGCAAGCCGCGTTAACTAAAGGTATTACCTCTTCCAAAATGGGGTGATAGAAGACTGCCTTATTCTTCTCCGGCAGAACACCAAACATGTTCTTTAGTGCGACCGTTATGACGGTGTCCTCATGCGTTTTAAGTTTAGGCACATTCACGAGATATTGTGCCTCAACGACTGTTCTCGGAAGGCGGAGCGTGCGTCCTGCCACCGTTACGTGGACTATCTCGTCCTTGCTGAGGTTCACGAACTTCGCATCATTTCTGCGGACAACCTCCATGATGCCGCTCTGCTCAGCCCTCACCTCAGCATAGTTCGAAGTGCTGTCGCTCTCTACAACAACAACTCTGCTAGTATGTTCTCTCAAAATTTTCAATACTGCATCTAGAATTAGGGGGTCTGTGTTTATCGCTCCATAGGGATCCTTGTGGAATGCTATGTTGGGCTTAACGATGACTTCTTCTCCTCGATCAACGTCAACTCCCCCAACAGCATCTATAGCCCTCCTCACTGCCTCCTCAACGTTTCCTCTTTCAACTCTGAAAACTCCGACCCTAGACAAGAAAACCCTCCTAAACAGGAGTGAACCAACATGGATTATTGAGCCAGTTTACTTTTGAACTTTTTCCCAAGAAACCTCTTTCCTTCTAACCAGAAAGAAGAGAATGTTCTGGTACATAACTAAGAAAGAAAGGGGTACGAAGTAAAGCCAACGTGACACCTTTCCCATCCGCACGCAGAAAAGAAGGCTCGCGACGAAGGTGGCCACTACTGCTGAGAGAAAAATGTAGATGAGAGGATAGAGCAGTTCTTTGGTTTGCGGAAAGATGAGCGAAAAAGTTAAGATCAAGGCCAATGCTACAAGCGAAAAGGCTGCCTGCGATGGAGCGGAATAGCGTGAGGTATAAGCCAAGAAGTTAAGCAGATGAGGTTTAGGCATCAAGCGCCTCTTAGCTCTTCTAATGATCTTTTCTGTTGCTTGAATAGAACCTTTGCTCCACCTAACCCTCTGCTTTTCAAGCTCTTTAAGCGTGAGCGGCTCTAGAACCTTGACCTTCGCGTCCTCCACGTACCTTATCCTCTTCTCGTCAGAGTATATTCTGTACCACAAGACGTGGTCCTCTGCAAGCGCATTCCCGTCCCATCCTCCAATCTCTTCCAAGTAGCTTCTCTTAACCGCGTAATTGTAGCCTACTATTACTGGGACCGCGACAAGCTGACTTCCTTGCCACAGGGTGTATTCAAGGTCAACGATTTTGTTGAGCGTGTTCCTCACTTCAACTTCGTAGCCGCCTTGAGCAGCCACTACATCCCCACCCAAAGAGGACACCAGCTTCTTTAGGGAGGAAGGATGAGGCGCAGAGTCAGCGTCATACACCACCACGACCTCTCCCCTTGACGCTGCTAAGCCATCGTTAAGAGCGGAAGGCTTGCCGAGGCGTCCTCCCCTCTTCAAAACGCGCACATTACTCTTCCGGGAGGCGAACTCATTTATTATTTCTGACGTGGAATCATCAGAGTCATCTATAAACACTATTTCGAGTTTATCTTCTGGGTATTCGATCGTCTCCAAGCCCTTTATGATTCTTCTCACCGAGTTTCCTTCATTAAACGTGGGAACAAGCACAGTTACTGAAGGCAACTCACCGTCTACCGTATAGTGTTGTTTTCGCCTAGCTAGAGACATTATGGCTGTGGCTAAGTATGTTGAGGGTAAGAGCAAGTAGAAGAGACAAAAAACTATGTAGAACGCCGTCAACAGATCCAAGTTATTCCCCCACCAGTCGACTTAGCGCGGAGAGAAGCTGGTCGAGGATGGAGACAGGGTCTCTACCTGCAAGCGCGGGGGCAAGGTATCCTAACGCGTAGAAAAAGTGGCAGATCAGGTTTTTCTGATGGTAGAAAGTATACCCTAACGCTGACCCAAACAGTATTCCTAGGTTCACTGCAATCCTGCCTATTGAACGCCCAAAGAGAAAATAGTCCCCCATACTTATCATGTACGCCCTCTCAGCAACGCTCCTAAGACTGAGCCTTTCTCCCCATAATTTATGTAAAACTACTGCTCTCGGCTCATAAACCACTCTGTAGCCTGCCTTCCTCAACCTCTCACTAATGCTGATCTCCTCCCCGAAAAGTTTGACACCCCTCGGTCCCAGCTTCTCCTGAAAGCCTCCGACTTTCATAGCAACTTCACGCCTAAGCGCCATATTGCCCCCAATCGGGAAAAAAATGTCCTTGGCTGAGTCCCCCCAGTCAGTTAAACCCAGCAACCCGTAAACGTCCCTTCTCAGCCACCTTGGAGGTTGCCCGAGAAAAATCGGCCTTATTCTTCCACCCACGCAACCTATGCTTTCATCTAAGCGGAGAGGTGAAACCAGGTTTTCAAGCCATCCATCGCAGGCGACGCAGTCGTCATCTATGAAGACCACAACATCGCCCTCAGCTTCCCTCAATCCGTAGTTCCTCGCTTCAGCTATACTTATTCTCCTAGAAGGAGACACAAGTCTAAAGTCGCCGCGCCAACCATACCTTTCCCTCAGAAGCTCACCTGTTCCATCATCAGAAAGATTATCAATAACTAGAACACTACACCAATCAGGTTTCTGCCTGAAAACGCTCTCTAAACACTCGACAACGTGGTTAACCCTATTATACGTCGGAACAACGACGGTCACCTTGGAAGTCATACCGCGTCCTCCTAAAAACCAATTATGCTTCATTCTCCCCTCTAATGCTTTTCTTTTCATGCTGGAGCGAGCTTCGCTATGAAAAACCCATTAGTCTGATGCTTGTGCGGAAAGAACCGCTTAACCATCGACGAGCATTCAAACCCATCATACCCTTTCTCCCCTGGTATGCTTAACTCGATGAGTTCAGCCCTTCCCAGCACGCTGTCAACCACTTCCTCTCCCTCCTCTGGGAAAATGGAGCAAACCGAATAAACCACCACTCCTCCCTCTCTGACAAGTTTAAGCGCATTCTCGAGTAGCGCTTTCTGAATTGAAGTATAACTACCTATTTGTTTTTCATCGAGTTTCCATTTCGCCTCGGGGGTCGATGCAAAGGTTCCGCTTGAGGTGCAAGGGGCATCCACAAGCACCTTGTCATACTCTCCAGTCAGCGTCCTAGAGTCCGCAACCATTATTTTGACATTGGAAGCCCCTGAGAGGTCAAGGATGCGCTCCATGCGACGTGCTCTC
>JAHLWW010000067.1 GCA_019057715.1 Candidatus Jordarchaeum sp. JNZ_1113 | reverse complement strand
TAATCACTCTGCTAGCCTTTTTGTTAAGGCTTTACCCCTTTTTCATGTATCCTCCATATATATCGGATTATGACTCAACGATACAGTACTATAACGCCGCCTTCATAAGTATTTACGGTTACTCCGTGTGGTTTGGATGGTATAACCCGATGATGTGGTACCCCTATGGCTTAGACATGTCCAGAAGTTACCTTCCCGGCGTGCCGTTCACAGCTGCAACCCTCTTTTTCTTGCTAAGATCTATAGGGTTTAACGTCAACATACACATGGTGTGCTACTTTCTCCCCGCCATAATGGGAGCAGCATCATGCGTCGTGCTCTTCTTTCTCGGACGCGAGGTGCTGGATGACAAGGCTGGCCTAATCTCCTCATTTTTGCTGTCGTTCTTGCCGGGAGCAATAGAACGAACGATCGCAGGTCTAGTTGATAACGAGTGTGTTGGCTTGTTCTTCTTTCTGCTCTCCCTCTTCTTCTTCATAAGATCCATGAAGAGGTCATCTATCCCCTCAGCCGTTATAGCTGGTTTAGCCCTCGGCGGCTTCATAGCAAGCTGGGGTGCCGCCATTTACCTACTATACGTTTATCCTCTCACAGTCATTCTCCTAATACTAATGAAAAGGTACTCGACAAACCTGCTAATGACCTACAGCATCACGATCTTGATAGGGGCATTTATAGGAACGAGGGTTCCATTCCACGGTAGTGAATACATAATTTCAAGCAATTGCATCCTCGCAATGCTAGTCTTACTCGCCCTGATATCATGGGAAGCGTATCCCCGCATTAAACCTACACTCGCCTCCATTTCTGAAACACTCGCTGTCAAGGCACCTAAACTTCATGTCTTCGTCAAGAACAAACGTAATCTCGCCGTGACGATATTTATCATAGTGATCGTGATCATGACAGGAGTAGCTGTCGCGTATTCTATAAACCCGATTTTTTCGTTGTCTTTATCATCTGGCATCCGCTCATTTATTCAAATTAGTGGACGTTACTTCTCAGTGATTAACCCATTTTACAGGGAAGAAGAGATCATAGTGTCAAGTGTCGCTGAGCACGCTACAACATCATGGAGCATGTTCTTCTACGACCTACATGCAACTGTCATACTGTTTCCTGCAGGAATGTATCTTCTCTTTCAAAGAAGGCGAAACGAAGACCTTCTCCTCATAATTTTAGGCGCAACTACTGTTTACATGGCTGCCTCCATGGTTCGTCTTATCGTCATGTTCGCTCCAGTAGCGTGCTTACTCTCCGGGTTCGCTCTTTCATCAATTTATGATCCTCTCTCAAAACTAGTGTTAGGAGAACGAAGGATACCCATTAAGAGGCGGCGTGTCATCGTAAAGCGCATCTTGGGAAGAGAATCTGCCGCTGTAGTCTTAGCCATTACAGGGCTCATTCTGTTTTTCTCATTCTCTCACGGCATGACTGTAGCCGTCTACTCTGGCGCTCCGCAATTCGTCCCTAGAGACCGATACGGGAACTTCTACTTCGACTGGGAGGAAGCGTTTATTTTCATGCAGAACAAGTTGCCCTCCGATGCTATAGTGGTTTCTTGGTGGGATTACGGGTACTGGATCATGGTCAGAGGAAACAAGACAACGGTAGTCGACAACGCCACGCTCAACACCACACAAATAGCTCTCGTCGGACGAGCACTAACCACCACGAACGAAACAGAAAGCCTAGAGATCCTCCGTTATTTCAACGCCACACATGTTCTAGTCTACTTTGGACACAACGATGCCAACCTCCACGGAGACGAAGGAAAATGGATATGGATGGCTAAGATCTCCTTCGACGTCTTCTACACGCCTTGGGAATACGAGTACTACACTCCAACGCTAACAGGCACAATTTACACACCCAAGTTCTTTAACATGACCCTCTACAAGCTCCTCTACTACCATGACCCATCACCAGACGTGTATCCTTCTTATAGTAAATTAATACTGGATTATGCCCTCCACAATTACATGGACCAGAATAAGTATCCGCTCGTAATCTCTTATGATGAAGCGAGGAGCCCGCCTGGATGGTACTCATGGTGGAAGCACGGATTTAGCGTCCTGAATCACTTTAAACCCGTCTTCATATCCAGTAATCACTTAGTAAAAATCTACAAGATTGATTACTCGATACTAGACGCAAACATGGACATCGTAAATGCGAGCATCTATACTAACGGAAGTGGAACAGTGGAAATCCGTAATACTGGATTAGTCCCCTTCAACGTGACGAAGCTATATGTTAACGGCACATCCTGCAGTATTTCTGCTGTTTCCATCGGGCCTGGAGAGACTGCTAGTATACCCTTCAATAGCGGTTTGAGTCTTGAAAGTGGAAAAAGCGTTCCTTTAAAAATAGAGACATCTATACCTGAATTCACTAGAGAGATAAATGTTGAAGTAAGCGCGCCCCCGTAAAGGAGGAAGATCGGTAAAAAGGGAGCGGTTATGGAATGGGTTTCTTGCTTAGAAAATGTGTTTCTTGTGGAAGTTATACGTTAAGGCAGGACTCGTGTCCCCGTTGTGGGGGCGAGGTAAAGGTTCCGCATCCTCCAAAGTTTTCAATAGAAGACCGCTTTGGAGATTTAAGGCGAAGGTTGAAGAAGGAGCTTGCAGGGAAAGAATAGCTACTTTTCACGTGTGAAAATAGCTACTTTTCACGTGTGAACGTTCCACTTCCTCCCTCTTCCTTGATTACAGTTAATGCGGCATTAACCGCTTCCTTCATTATGCTCTCAGCTTGTTTATACTCCTTCGCTGTCACCTCTATTCTGTAGCGCGGTGCCCCCACAGTATAGATCTCAACATTTACGTCTCCATTTGCAACTTTCTCCGCAGCAATCAGTGCTTTTTTGATGGCTTCCACTCCGTCGCGCTTCAAACAAGTAAGCTCAAAGATGCCTTTTATTTTGACCTTCGGCGTCTCAACGTACGCTTTAGCGAGCTCTGTAATCACTTTACTCCACTCTTCGCTGACGCCAGCATCAAGGAGGGGCTGCTCGCCTTTTTCCGCGGCCTCCTCAAAACCCGCGTATATCTCTCCATATTTGTCTTCGAGTGGCCATCCTACCTTCTCGTAAGCTTCGTCAAGGGTTTTCCCGAGCTTTTTAGCGGCAAGATCAAGCAAGTTCTCCGCTTTTTGCGCCCGCTTCCATTCTTGTACCTTCTCTCTTTTCTGTTGCTCTGTAACCCTTCGAATAGAAAGATCTATGAAGCCTTTGCGCGGCTCCGTCCTTAAGACCTTCGCCACGACCTTTTGCCCCTCTTTAAGGAAGTTCCTTATGTTCCTAACCCAGCTTTGGGAGACCTCAGAAATGTGGACAAGCCCCTCTTTTCCTTCATACTCGTCTAATGTTACGTAAGCTCCATGGTTCGCTATTTTGGTTACAGTCGCTATCACGAGGTCTCCCTCTGCCGGAAACTCCCTTCTCGTCTTAACCAATTCTTTACAACCCCTTATTTCAACTTAAAATTTGAATCACGTTCTCCTTTTTTACTAGAAGGAGCGCCTTTCCTCCTCTCGGCTCAGCTAAAACTTTCCCGCAAATATAGCACTTAACTGTAGTGCTTGCTCTATCAAAAACTATGTTTTCTGCGCCGCAGTCAGTACACTGAACCTTCAAAAAGCGGCTTCTTGGTTGCGGAATGACCTCGCGTTTTTTCCTCAATTTTTAAATCCCCCCTTTAAATTGCTTCAGCCTTTTTGAGGCGGATACCTTTAGTGTGGAGCGTATGACCGCACTCCTTGCATTTAAGCTTAAAGCTAACCTTCTTAGTGGTCTTCGCGAACTCCCTCTGAACGGGCTTACCCCTCTTCTATAAGACATAGAAGAGCTTAGGCTGGCTTCCATAACCCCTCTTCTTCCTTGCATAGCGCCTAGCTCCTGCGGCCAGTGCCCTATCCTTACCTTTCTTATAGACGCTAACTGAGTGTTCTGTGTGTGTTTTACATCGTGGACAATAAGTTCGCCTAACTTTAGGGTACTTCAACCTCTGTTAACCTCCCGCCTTTTTAGGAATGAAGAAGTTTAGTGGTATTTTATATTTTTCGGGAATGTAAAACTACGTGATTGAACCGCTATTCTTCTTGCTTTTCCAGAGTTTTGGGTAAGTTCCTTTGCTCATTATTACTCTTGTCGTTTTAACCGCTATTCCCCGCTTTTCTCTTACAACTTCCTCTACGGTCATCAGGGCAACGCCCAGAGCGACTAGTTCACCCTTAAGAGTCAAGATCGCGACCACATCACCCTTCTCCACTCCATCTTCAAGCTTGACTACGCCGGGAACAGCTAAGTCCGCTCCATGACATATGGCGTCAACAGCTGAGTCCCTCACGAAAAACTTGGGCAAGTGCTGCACTCCCTCCTCTACTGGTAATAACACTTTTCTGATGGGAGCTTCATCACCCTCCTCCTTCCAAAAAACATAGGCGTCCTTTAAGTCGTGTAGCGTTACCATGTTTCTCTCGGTAAAAGGTCCACTTCGAGTTCTTCTAAGCTCGCGCATGTGAGCGCCGCACCCTAACGCCTCCCCTATGTCGTGGCAAAGCTTCCTTATGTACGTCCCAGACTCGCATCCTATTCTCAGCAGGACATTTCTTCCTTCCACCTCAAGCACGTCGAGGTAATATATCCGTCTTACTCTAAGCCTTCGCTTCACCGAGGAACGTATCGGCGGCCTCTGATAGATTGGCCCAGTAAACTCCTTACAGATCTTCTTGATCCTTTCGCCCTCAACATCCTCGTGGAGCCTCATAACGCAAACGTATTCTTTCCCTATAAGGTGAAGGGCCTGTATAACCTTTGTAGCAGACCCTACCGCAACCGGCAAGACCCCAGTAACCTTAGGATTTCACCACCCCTTCAAAGTCTGAAGGGGTTCTAGTGTCCCTGCATGTCCAGTTTTTGAGCAACCCAAAATTCTCCTTACCCAGGAAGAAACTTCGTGGCTGGTCGGGCCTGCCGGCTTATCTATGTTCACGAAGCACCCCTCTAAAAGCTCCTCCACACTCCTCTCGCTAGGACGTTTACCGTACTCCTCACTGGTTTCCTCTTCACTCTTAACGATAACCTTTCTTTTCAAACCCTCCGGCGGAATGATCTTGGGCACATAAATCACCGTCATTAATTAAATTTAAAGTAAAAAATAAGCTAAAGGGAAGATTAGACTTTAATCTTCTCCTTCAGCTTCTCAGCTAAACCCGCCTCTTCCAGCTTCTTTAAGACGAGTTCGTCGTCTGCCCCCTTCGGAATATCTACATGCTCTCCTGTTGCCTCTAAGTGTTTAATGTTCGCTCTTCTTCTCTTAACACCGTTCAAGCTGGGCGGACCGGTTATTAAGACAAAGTTTTTATCCAGCATGTCAACCACAACACACTTCTTTCCCGCTTCTCTTCCAGCTGTTTTAACACATATGCTTCCAGGTCTTAACGCCATTTATTTCACCTCCATCTCTCCTCGATCCATCATCCGAGTTGCCTCGGAAGCTTCATTTCTTTTAGAGGACGAGGCTGAATAGGCTTCAACCAAGAGCTCAAGCAGCTTCCCCACGGATTTCTCGTCCCACAAGGCTGTGTTTACCACAATGTCGAACACACTGCAGTCGTCTACGTCTATGCCATATATGTCCATAAACCTTTTTTTCTCGCTTTCCTCTCTTATCACCGTCTCTTTTAAAGCTTCTTCAATGCTCTTGCCTTCTCTTTTAGCTATTCTTTCAACTCGGATATCAAGTGGCGCCGTCAACAGAATCTTAATGTCTGCTTTATCTCCCGCCATCCAGGCTGTCAGCCGTCCATCCAAAACCACGTTTCCCTTCTCAGCCTCTGAAATCATTCTTTCATCGATCTGTCTATCGATCAGAGGGTCATTTTCAGCTATTCTTGAGAATTCCTCGAGGCTTATGCCTCTTTCCTCAGCCATTTTCCTCATTATCTCTCCTGCTGAAACATATCTTAGCCCGAAACGCTTGGCTAGGAACTTGGCTTGCGTGGTTTTTCCCGTCCCATGGAGACCGCTAATCGTAATTACCACCAAAGCCTTTAGACAGCCTCCTGCATTAATTTATTTTTCAAAGCCATTCTGAGGCAGCGATGACAGAGATAGCCTCCATACGGTCTCTCGGGTCTTTTTTTGGTTTTTGCCTCTTTTTCCTCGTACTTGTTCGTGGGGCACCCGTGAAGCACACCGCCGCACAGCGCGCACTTGTACCTTCTTGAAGTACTTCTCCAGTAATGATCTGCTATCCGTCCTCCAGGGGTTCGAACCTTTTTTCTTTTAAAACTCCTGGACCTTAACTTTGGCTCCGGCACACTCTCACCTCACGTCTGTTGAATATAAACTCCAAAGAGGCGCTGGAAAAGGCCTCCAAAAGCAATGCTTGACATGAAATACCACCAAATAAACCATAAACCAAATCCCGGTATTGGCGCCCAGCCGTCAACGACGGGAGAGATCGGCAACTCCAAGCTTAAACCTGACACCAGATTAATAACGTTCAAAAGCACTTGGAGCTCTGAAAGTCCCGGGATCACCTGCATGAGATATATCCTAGGCCACAGAGCGAAGAATGCCGGGTAAGCCAATGCAACGTCGGTGAGCAGGGGGCTGACGTACCCTCCAAATGTTCCTGCGGGGAAGCCTGGGACCTCCATGGCTGAGATGGGCAGTATAGCTACGATGGTTGGCGAGACGACCGGGCCAAACGGGAAACTGTAAAAGCTGTTCAGATAATAGAATAAGACTAAAAATGGTATAAGGTAGACGAGCATCGGCCTGAACTGAAGGCTTGCTTGCTCTCTCTGCATTCTCTCGATAAGCCTTTGCCTCCTTTTAACCTTCAGCATAAGTTTTTCATCTCCTGTTTCTCGCGCCTTCTGCATTGCTTCTCTCCATTTTCTTATTTCGCGCGTATACCGTCTTATTTTAGCCACGGGTAGAAGTAAACGGTTGACTATACTTGAAGTTAGCGTGACTAAAATCGCCACTCCAAGCACTATTAATGTTGAGCACGGCGGAAGAGAAGGACTCCACAACTATGACACCTCTTTGAGCTTTGCCGCTATCGCTTTGAAAAGATTAAAGACCATCTCGGCTGCTTCATGCGCTTTTCCATCATGATTAGGTATTACAGCTATGGTGGCGCCCGTAAGGGTCGCACACGCGGCGGCCACTGCCCTACACATTTCTTGATGTAAACGAATTTCCTCCACGGGCTGCAAGTCTCTCTCCCTCGTTTCGTCCTTCCTTCTCCTGTTTCTTATTTCTTCCGGGTCTGCTTCAACCAGCACTAATACGCTCGGTCTAAGGTTTTCTGCAACCCACACCGGTATTCCCGGAAGGAAGCCTTCAGGAGTATTAATTAGCATATGCGTATCGACGAGAACTATGCCTTCCCTTGCCGCCTCTGCGATTCTCTTTGCTGCAAGCCTTTGCACCTCCCTCTGAACACTTGAAGGCAGCTTCCTCATCTGGTCCCTGTTTTCAACGAGCCCCCTAGCCTTTGCTATTTCAAACATCACTGTCCCATAATTCATCAATGTAACGTTTATCCCTTCACTTTTCGCCGCCTTCACGGCAGCATCGATCACCGTGGTTTTACCTACTCCGGGAACTCCGGTAACCACCACAACAACTCCATCTTCAATCAATCAAACTCCTCCCTTTTTTATTTCTCTTACTCTAATCCCAGCAACCCTCTTAATGCAGGACTCATCGAGGCCAACTGCTCCTTTGCAATTAGCTCGTAGTAATTATAAAGTATTCCCACAGTCAGCAAAACTCCTGTTCCGGTTCCCAGAGCCCCAAGGAAGTCGGCGAACGCCGCCAGCAACCCTACCGCAAATCCGCCAAGCACCGTAACAGGTGGAATATACCTCTCAAGGAGCTTCTCTACTATCTTAGGAGACCTCCTAAATCCTGGAACCTGCATTCCCGCCATTATTAACTGATTAGCTACGTCCCTCGCGCTCATTCCGGACACATCTATCCATATATATGAAAGTGCAGCGCAAAGTGAGGAGAAAATGGCGAGATAAACTAGTGCCCGTCCCGGATCCCTGAAAACGTTATCTAACCCGTAGGGTGTTGAGAAGTAATAGGCTATTCCTCCAGCTGGAGTTAACTGGTTTAAATTAGTTGTGGAAGGAATAAATTGCCCCAAAATATTAACCAACGGGTTAAAGTTCCACCCGACGCTGGCAAACGGTGCTAACGAGCTTAGATCAATGTCCGGCCAAGCACTTTCCAGGAATGGTATAAGCTGTGCCAGTGAAATGAACCCCACATTAGACCATAAAACCTGCGAAACCAGTAGTATGTTCGCAATTATAGCTTGAACCAGAATAACCGGTATAACTGACACGTAAAGAAACTTTATCGGATACCTCCCCCTAAAGCCTCTAAAGCGCGCATACTGGAGAGGTATTTCAACTCTCACGCTCTGAATAAATATTACTATCAGAAAGACGATTAATGTGCCTATAAGCCCAATCACGTTTGGCTGACCTTGAGGCCTGAAGAAAACGTAGTATAGTGCGGCTCTCGGGTTAAACGCGATGTAGTAGAACATGTAGGTTGCTGCCTGAGTAGCAGCTGAAATCGCCTCCTCACTAAGACGCTGAAACGTAGGATAGGAACCTAGAACTTGCATGAACATTGATGCTGCAGGCCAGTAGGGGAACGTGATCACCTGAACTAACGCTACGAGTACGCCCACTCCGAGGTAGTCGTATGGGCTCGGATTGGGGTTCAGAGAAAGCCAGAGGATCTGTCCAGCTACGTTAGCTGCTATGAACAGGCTTATCCCACTTCCTAATCCCCAGCCTTTTTGCAGCGTTTCATCCATTAGTATAAGAACTACTCCTGCAACAGTTAACTGAAGGAAAACCAGTGCAGCCTGGTAAACTGTCAAGTCGCCATATGCCCTGGCGAAAATGAATACTCCTGCTTCTATCATCGTCATCAGAACTGCGAGTGCTTTTTGTGCTCCGGTGAAAAGCGCTCTATCCTCAGGATTTGAGAAGTCAACATCGATCAGTTTTGAGCCGGCAAGCAGTTGCATAACGAGGCCTGCGGTAACTATGGGTCCTATGCCCAGCTCCATTAGCGTTCCTCTAGACGAGGCAAGGATAACTCTGAGAAAATACAAGTAGTCATATCCCTGCCCTTGAGGGACGCCGTAAAGTGGAAGGTTCGCCATTATTAAGTAGAGAACTAAAATGACGCCAGTCCATAATAATTTCTCTCTGAAGCTAACCTTCCGCTCAGGAGGCTTAACCTCCG
>JAHLWW010000066.1 GCA_019057715.1 Candidatus Jordarchaeum sp. JNZ_1113 | reverse complement strand
CCTATAAGCCTAACGCGGAGTACGGTTACTTCAACCTGGCCGTTTTTTATGCTGCATGCTCTTACGATTGTCTCTTCTGCCAAAACTGGACTTTTCGTGAGCACGCCAGGAGCCTTAAGCCAGTGATGAGCGCATGGGAGCTGGCTGACAAATGTAACGAGAGGGTTTCCTGCATATGCTACTTCGGAGGCGACCCAGCAGTTCAGATGGCCCACTCTATTAAGACGAGCGAGCTGGCTATAAGGAAGGCGGAGAAGTGGAAGGGGCTTATGAGAATTTGTTGGGAGACGAATGGCACCATGAGTTGGCCACTCCTAAAGAGAGCAGCATTGTTAGCTTACAGAACGGGGGGCTGTATAAAGTTTGACTTGAAAGCGTGGAGTGAAACGTTAAACATCGCTCTCTGCGGGGCGACCAATAGGCGCACACTGGACAACTTTTCAAGGCTAAAGGTCTTTATAAGAAAATCACCTGATCCACCCTTCCTTGTGGCGAGCACGCTCCTCGTTCCAGGATACATAGACGCCGAGGAGGTACGTAGCATAGCGGGCTTCATAGCAGACGTGGACCCGGAGATACCATACTCCCTGCTCGCGTTTCACCCTCACTACGTCATGGATGACCTTCCAACAACGGGTAGGAGGCTTGCTCTAGAGTGCGCCGCCGCAGCGAAGGAGGAAGGATTAGTAAACGTTAACATAGGAAACGTGCATCTGCTCGCAGATTACTAACAACAGGCGGGAGGTCGACTCTTGAGGAGAAAAAAGTGGGTGGAAGCTTACAGCCACAGCTTAGAGGCCTTGGCTCGAGCTCGTGAGAAGCTCAAGTTCATAGTGGGGTTTAACGTTAACATAGACGCCGTCAAGCATGTTACCCGAAGGGACGTCGAACGAATAATGAGACACGTATCGCTGAGCGAGGTTGTCAAGAAAGTTTTTAGTCCCCCAATGAAGGTCGAGTCGTTAGAGGACTTCTTGGCTGGTTTACTTCTCTGCTTAAAAGAGGGGATAGGAGAAGAATGGATTATTACTAGTAGCGCTATTTCGAAGAAGCTTGAAGAAGTATTGGGGTGGGACGAAACACGCATGGGTGGCCAGGGAGGTAACATGAGTAACGTGCTGGCTAGTCTGGGACAAATAGCTATAACCAATGTTCCCTCGCTCCCAAGCAATCAAGCAGAGCTCTTTTATGATGAAAACGTCCTTGTCCCCATCTTAACGGGTGAAGGGGTAACTTTTAGGCATCCGCGTGAAGCTGTAAGACTAAGCGATCCCCCCTTAATCCACTGGATTTCCGAGTTTAAAAAGGGATTCAGCGTGAACTTGGATGGATTAAGCTTTGAGGCGCCTCGGGATAACAGGTTTATAGCGACTTTTGACGATGTGAACGCGCGTCTTCAGCTTGCACCTGGATTCCGGGAGGGAAGCGTTTTGGAGGCGGAGGACGCTGTAGCTGCCGTGGTCTCAGGCTACCACCTACTCAGGGAAAAATATTCCGGCGGGGAGACATGCTGGGAAGTTTTAGAGGATGTGGTTAGCCTCATCAAGGAGTGGAGGTCTGTTAATCCGGAGCTGAGTATCCATGCAGAAATGGGTTTCACTGCTAGTTGCGTGGTCAGAAAAGCCATACTCAACTCGGTTTTTCCGAACGTGAGCTCGGTTGGGGTTAACGAAACGGAGCTGCAGATATTTCACTCACCGGATCATGCCAAACCCCTGAGCTCATACTCGGCGCCGGAGTTATATCTTAAGGCGAAGAGCATCCTTGACAAGTACCGCTTGAAAAGAGTTTTCATCCATACAAGGGAGTACTCGATGAGCATTGTGAGGCAAAGCTACGGGGTTCACCCAGAGGAGGAATTTATGGCGCTTTTGTTTGGCGCGTCACTTGCAGCTACGCTAGCCGCTACAGGCATGCCGCCAACCATCAGCCGGGCTAAAGAAATGATGAACAAGGGCTTCGAAATAAGCGAGGATGGATTAAGAGAGCATAAAAAGCTGGCGTCTCTTCTAGACACAGAAGGCGAAGCGGACTACAAGTTATTCGTTGAGCACGGTTTTGTGTATGGAGACCCGGGAGTTGTATTTGTTCCATCAATCCTTGTAAGGGAGGTTAAGGCTACTGTTGGTCTTGGAGACACCATCTGTTCAGGAACGCTCGTCGGAGAGCACCTCCTTAAGAACGCGAGGAAGAAGGCTCAGGGATCTTCAGCTTAGATATCCGAGCTGGTCGCCGTTCTGACCGTTCACAAGGCCGTTCTTGTTCTTAAACTCTTTAAGATTAACATTCAGCTTGAAGTTGTCCCGCAGAATCCTAGCCAAAGCGTATGAGGCTCTAGCGTCCCTCTCAAGGACACTAAGAGTTTCTGAAAGCAGTATTAATCCACTAATTCCGTAAAGACTGCTAGCGAAACATGGAACCAAACCATTCATCCCTATTACGACTCCCTCCCTAAGAACCTCCACCGGTAAACCGCTGTACTTCTCGAGTAGATCAGCACTAGTAGCCGTCACGAAAACGCGGGGTTTACTACTTAGCCTCTCAACAGGCATCGCACCTAAGGATACCACCAGCTTAACGTTTAACTCGTGCAGCAGACTAGCTATGTGCTTCGAAAGGACGTTCACACCTATGTTTGAAGTAGGTTGAGCGTCGCCCGTCAGAAGGAAAACGTTGCTTCCAGCTCTTTCGTCCCGGTAAAAGTATACTTCGCTCTTCAGTGCCTTCACGCGCCCAGCATCGTCGACGGAAACATGCGAGGGAAAATCTGAAAAGTAGACTTGGAAGACCCTCCTCGCGTCATTATACTCGACAAGGAAGTCAACCACAGCTTTCCCCACGTTCGCTATTCCAGGCATTCCCTGAACGCAAACGGCTTCTCTCACGTCTCTTAATGAGTCCTTTAATGATTCGTCCTTAACTTTTAGTATGGCGAACTTGTTAACCTCTAAGCTGAGAGACACTGGTTTCACCCTTCCGCAGGAGAAAACGACCTAGAAGGGCAACTTAAAGGTAAAAAACTTATCTATTATCTCGGTTAATCCCTCCGGGTGGATTAAAATGAGAAGACTGAAGCGAGGTGTACTGATAGTCTTTGAGGGAATAGATGGTGCTGGAAAGACCACTCATGCCAAGTTGCTTGAGGAATGGTTGAGGAAAGAAGGGTATGTCGTATCGCTGACTAAAGAGCCGACGGACGGAGAAATAGGCTCTCTAATTCGTGGGCATTTGCGAAGAAAGGATTTTCATCCAGCTACTTTAGCTCTCCTGTTCGCGGCTGATAGATTGGAACACACGGAGAAGGAGTTAAAGCCAAGGATAGAGTCGGGTGAGATCATCATCTCGGACCGCTATGTTGAGTCATCCATCTGTTACCAAGCAGCTGACGGCGTGGATGCAGAGTGGATTGAAAGCATAAATAAGTGGGCGTTGAGCGCGGACTTAACTATCCTGCTCGACGTTGACGTCCAAACTGCCATGAAGAGGATGAAGGATAAAGTGAAAGATAGGTACGAGGAGTGGGGCTTCCTTGAAAGAGTTAGAAAAATCTACCTTGAGAGAGCTAGAAATAAGGGATACTCGATAATTAACGCTACCTCTCCCGTGATGGAGGTGCAGATTGAAATAAGAAAGCTTGTTGCTTGCCTCATGGAAGAAAAACAGTGAAAGATTTATTTCGGACGGATGTGAAATCCGCTCTGGCGATGAAGAACTAAAAATCCCTGACCTAGATGAGGAGCGACAGGCGGTCTGAGCCGTAACAACTATTAAGTCTAAGGTATTCCTTTATTCTTCTTCGAGTAGCCTCTTAACTTCTTCTGATACGCGCTTTAAGACCATGAGTATTAGTCCTAAGTTCGCATTGCTTCTTGCAAGAACCGTTAACAAGGCACTTTCTCCAGCACCCTTAATGATCACGTAGCCTAAGTCTCCCTGCAACAGAACTTGCTGCAACTTCCCTCTAACTAATTCATTGCTGACCTTTTCTGAGACGCTAAGAATGGCTGATGCCATAGCGGCAACAACAGCGTCGTCGACCTCCTGAGGCATGGCTGACGCTATTGGGAGCCCCTCCGTGCTGACCACCGCGCTAGCCTCTATGCCGGGGGTTGTAGCCTCCATGTTTCGAAGCAGCTCCAAAAGTTCATCGATCTTTGTCAAGGCATCCCCTCACGCAACATCTTCGGAAGAGAATTCCATCAATCAGCTTCATGATTACGGTATCTTAAAAAGTTATTGTCACTTTCTTTCCTTTAGGAAGAAAAGTGAAAAGGAATTTCCTGCATTATCTTAAATTCTTTCATTGAGTGTTGTTGAAAACGGTTAAATAAAGCCTTTAGTCCTTAACGAAGGACGTATAACAATAAGGGGAGTGATGTAAGTGGCCGGCGGGAAGGTTAAGAGCGACGAAGAAGAGCAGATGAGCGCTTTAGAGAAGCACCGCCATGCTGGAAAAGTTGTGAGAGAGGTTAAGGAGGCGCTCGGTGGCCTCGTTAGGCCCGGAGTTAAGTGCATCGAGATATGCGAGGCTGTCGAACGCTTAATAGTGGAGAAGGGAGGTAAGCCTGCGTTTCCCTGCAATATTTCGATAAACAATGTCGCAGCACATTACACTTCGCCCCCTGGAGACAACTTGACTATAAGTGAGGGGGACGTAGTTAAGGTTGACTTTGGCGTGCACGTGGACGGCTACGTTGCAGATACAGCTGTGACTTTCTGCATGAACAAGGAGGCTGAAAGACTTGTGGAGGCTGCAAGAGAAGCGTTGAAGACCGCCATCCAGCTGATAGCTCCAGGAGTTGAAACGAACGCCGTGGGGAGGGAGATCGAGAAGGTGATAAGAGACTATGATTATCGCCCCATACGCGAGCTTTCAGGCCACATTTTAGAGCAGTACGTTCTTCACGGGTCTAAAGTGATCCCCAACATCGCATTGCCGCATGGTGCATCGATAAATGAGGGTGAAGTTTACGCTGTTGAAGTATTCGCCTCAACGGGGTCTGGAAGCGTAAGCGAGACGCCTTACGCTTATATTTTCAGCCTTCAGCCGTTCTTCGTTCCGTTAAGGCTTAAGGAAGCAAGGAGGATAGTCATGATAGTTGAGGAAGAATATAAGACGCTGCCTTTCGCTGAACGGTGGCTGGCTACCCGTTTTTCAAGGGGGAAGCTGAGGTTCGCGTTGAGGGAACTGATATCTAAAGGAGCTCTGCGCCAGTATAGGGTGCTCTCCGACAGGAAGGGAAGCTATGTTGCCCAAGCAGAGGAGACCGTGATAGTTACAGGCAGTGGATGTGAAGTCATAACTTAGGTGATGGCTTGCCGATAGAAGTCACGTTTCTGGGTGGAGCTAGACAAGTTGGGCGTTCTTGCGTGCTTGTAAAGGCTGGTGGTAGAAACATAATGCTGGACGCAGGGGTTGACGTAGGAGTAATCGAGGACCCTTTCCCCCTTGAGCCACCTGAACATCCCGACGTTCTTTTACTTACGCACGCGCACCTAGACCATGCAGGATATGTTCCGCATGTGGTGTCAAAATACCGGACGCCACTTATAGGGACTCCGCCCACACAGGACTTGTCTGAAACGTTAAACGTCGACTACTTAAAACTCAAGAAGGACGAAGCGCCATACACGTTTGCCGACGTCATGAACGTCAGAAAGCACTCTGTTGACGTGCTGTATAAGCAGCCTATGCACCTTGGAGGCGGAGTAGAGGCAGTTCTCCTTAGGGCGGGGCATATTCTTGGAAGCGCAATGATCCGGCTTAAAGCGGAAGGACATGTTGTTCTGTATACTGGAGATATATGTGCTAGAAACACAAGAACGCAGACCATGATTGACCTCTCAATGAGCGACGCGGACACCGTAATAATAGAGTCAACTTACTCTTCGCCCTCCGATCAGCATCAAAGCCTCCAGAAAACAGAGAGAGACTTCGCATTAGCAGTTACGGAGACACTAAACGAAAACGGCGTAGTCCTGATACCGGTGTTCGCCGTGGGGCGAGCGCAGGAGGTCATGCTGTGCCTTGAGGCATACATAAGAAGCGGAGTTGTGCCTAAAGTCCCCATATTCATAGATGGCATGATACGTAAAGTTAACGTCATATACCGCATGTATTGGGAGCACTTGAGCGACCCTATTAAAAAGCAGATCCGTTATACTAAGCAGAACCCATTGGAGTCCGAAATGTTCATCGATGTCGAGGAAAGAAAGGACCTGGTGAAGATGAAAAAACCCATGATAATAATTAGCACCTCTGGAATGCTGGAGGGAGGCCCCATAGTTTACTATCTGAAAAAGTTTGGTGATGACCCGAAAAACTTGATATGCCTTACAGGGTACCAGGTTCCCGGAACACGAGGACGCATGCTTTATGACGGGCTACGAGAGCTTGAGCTTGAAGGAGAAAAAGTCAAGGTGGAGGCTAAAGTCGCCTTCTTCGACTTCAGCGCTCACGCAGATTATCCTGGGCTACTAAGGCTCCTCAGTGCTTTCAAGAACCTCGAAAGAGTTATTTGCATCCATGGTGAGGAAAGAAAGATAATTAACTTCTGCGAGAGGCTGGAATCGATAAGAAAAGTCGAAGCGTATGCTCCTCATAATGGCGAGACCATAAAGCTTTAACGTTTTAGCTTCCCTTTTGGCTTCCTTAACCTTTAAGGGCTTCTAAAGCGTTAAGGCTTAATCTCCCCTCGGAAAGGTCGAGGAGTATTCTTGGAACAAGCTCAGCTTTAACGCGAACTTGGTTTCTCGTGTCCCTATTGCGCAGAGTAACAGTGCCGTCATCTATCGTCTGGTAGTCTATGGTTACGCATACTGGGACTCCTATTTCATCAGCTCTCGCGTATCTTTTACCTATGGAGCCTCTATCGTCGTACTCGACGAAAACCCCGCTTTTCCTAGCTGCTCTGAACATTTCTTTGGCCTTGGACACTAGAGGCTCCTTCTTCATTAGGGGAAGGATTAACGCTGTTACGGGCGCTATCTCTGGCGGGAACTGGAACCAGCTCCATCCCCTTCCATCATCCTCTCTGTAACAGTACTCTAGTATGCAGTAAACTATTCTCTCAACGCCGAAGGAAGGCTCGACGACCTCTGGAACCACTTTTTCTCCGTCCACGTCAACCGAGAGGTCTTCACCACTATGCCTCATATGGCTCCTGAGGTCATGATCCGTTCTGTAAGCGTTACCAACAACTTCCTTGACCCCAATGCTTAACTCAACTTCAAGGTCGAAGTTCCCTCCAGAATAGAACGGGGTTTCCTCAGGCATCATGTGCCTGAAGTAGAATTTATCCCGCGGGATACCGATCCTCTCGAAGAACTCCGTCTCCTTTGAAAGGTAATACGCCATGTAGGCGTTAGGAACTACACCCTTCTCGACGGACTCCTTAACGGTGACTTCGACAGCTTCTTCCCCCTTAAGTTGTCCCTCCCTCGTCAAAATCCTAAATTTAGAGTCCGCAACTCCCTCAATCCCGGGGTGATTATTAACCTCTTTCGGATTTATGAAGACTTCAATTTCCATCTGGGTGAACTCACGTAGACGGATCAAACCTTGCCTAGGCGATATCTCGTTTCTATACGCCTTACCTACCTGAGCAAGCCCAAATGGTAGCTTTCCCCTCATAGCTTGAAAGGCTTTTTTAAAGTCTATGAAGATTACTTGAGCGGTCTCAGGCCTCAGAAATGCTGCCTTGCCGCCGAGAGGGCCGATCTCCGTTTTAAACATCAAGTTGAAAAGCGTAACCTCAGAGAGCTCGCCCCCACAGTTAGGGCAACGTAAACCATTTTCGCGTATCATCCGGTTTAGCTCATCTACGGTGGCCCCCTCAACTCGGACACCTAACTTTTCCTCGACTAAGTGATCCGCCCTCATCTTTGCCTTACACTTCAAGCAGGCGACTAATGGGTCAACGAATGAATCGACGTGGCCGGAGGCAACCAGAACTTCGTATGGGAGAATGGTTGCCCCGCTTACCTCATAAACCGGAAAATTTGTCTCCTCAATTATGAAGAATCTTCGCCAAAGGTCAATCAGCCTCTTAACTAAGAGAGTTCCCAATGGGCCAAAATCATAGATGCCAGCTATTCCACCGTATATTTCTGCTGTCGGAATAACGAATCCTCTGTGAAGTGCTAGAGTCCAGACCTTCTCGAATAAGCTTTTACCCTCAGAACTTTTTTCTGCACGTTCCAAGCGGGCTCACCACCATCTACCGAGAAAGAAACACTTGAATAATAAAAACTTAAAGGGATTTAACAGGAAAAGGAGAAGTTATCTAGCTAAGACCTTTTTTGTTACTGGGGGCCTAGCCTTGTAAAGTATCCTGGAGCCGCACCTGCACCTAACACCCTGAATACTGCTTAGCTCTTCATCCTTCAACTCTAGTCCACACTTCCCGCAGATATAAGGCATAACATCTCACCATCCCGACATCAATATCCTCATTCTTCTCTCTTAATTTAAACCTTACCGGAAGAACCTAGCTCACTTTCAAACCGTTTTTCTCAAGCTGACTCTAAAAACCAAGTATTTCAAGTTATAGAGACTGCTTAATCTTAGCTGGAAACTCCTGATAACCTTGAAGGCTCCTTTGATAGAGCCCTCAATTAAATTTGGAGAAAAACTCAGCAATCACACAGAACTCATTTTTAAGTATTTCTGGTTTGGGCGCTTACAATATTCTTCTCATTTCCGCTATGGAGAAGATTCAGCAGTCGTTTTCGTTTCTTCTCCACTTAAATTACCTTCTTTTAATTTCCCTCTAAGCCGTACTGTTTATTATTCTATGTTTTGTTCTGCAAGTTTTCCACTAATGCGGCCCTATGATTCATTAAGCACGTTGCCCTCCACGAGCTTGTCTCCTAAAATATTTGTAACTCGTACTCTGACTATGTCTCCTATTGATGTGGCACCTGAAAGAATTATGGTTGGTCCCTCTCTTAGTGGGTAGCCTACAAGTCTATCCTTGAAGTTCCCCCTCCCTTTTTCGGCAACCACGACGTCGATTACCTTGCCAACCAGCTTCTTCTTCATTGCCCTGTTAATCTTTATCGCTTCTCTGACAATTATGCCTCCAGCCTTACTTCTAGTTGCAGGAGGTGCCTCCTTGAATCCTTCAAAAGCAGACATTGGGAGGGGTTTAAACCTGTAAACAGTTATCTTTTCTGCTCCAAGCCTCGCCACTTCACGCATCATTTTTACTGTTTTGCGGGCTGACTTAAGGGTTTGACCAGGAAGACCGTGAATGAAATAGACGTAGGGACGAAGCCCTTTCTTCACAGCTAAACTTACAGCCCCTAGAG
>JAHLWW010000065.1 GCA_019057715.1 Candidatus Jordarchaeum sp. JNZ_1113 | reverse complement strand
CCCTCCACAAATCACAACACCCACCAAACTCCTCGAGCTGACATAAATAAATAAGACCCGGAAGCCTATGAACAAACTTACCATTTTATAACAAAAGTTAAAAGTCCTCGGCTTTTTAGTTCATACCACCTCCGCCGTGAAGTTCATACCACCTCCGCCGTGAAGTTTCAACAACGCTAATTAACACGAGAAAATATAGGGAAAGGCACCTAATCATAGAATGACAAAGATAATCCTGCTCATCCTACCTGAACATCCACCTTCCGCTATACTCAACTGAAACATTTATTCTCTTCAGAATTCAATAAACTAACAAAAGGTAAAAAAGTTTAACTCCCCAACCTTTATGGCTAACATTAATACGCTTTCAAGAAAGTCGTTGTCCTAAAAAAGAATTTTCCTTCCACCGCGTTTTTAGAATACTGGATTTCTACAGCTCATCTTTGCGACTTCACCAATAAGTTAATGTTTTTCACAATAAAAATAATTCTATTATTACGTTATGGTCTTTTTTTCTAGAAATTTTATTTTAGTAAATGGAACCAGAATTAGTATCGGAGGTTCCCTTCTGCGGTGGAGGATTAAATGGCGTCCAAAGCGAAGAAGGCGTTGATCGCGCTACTACTAGCTGGTTTGATCGTAAGCGCCATGGCAGGCTACCCTCTTCTGGCAACATTACTGGCGACGTTAAACATGCAAGGTGGTCTTTCCTCCCAATTAAACTCCCTTTTTTTAAGCTATTTTCATCATATACCTTACCATTTATCCTCCCCGATAACCATTAGACTAGATATGGACTGGCTGACGCAGATGTTCAAGAACCCTCCACCCTTTGAAATACCGGAAGAGCTGCGAAACATACCAATAGACTACATACCTCCAACTCACGAATTTGCCTCCGGCCTTATTGATCCCTTCATGGTGATCATGGTAGTGGAGCCGCACAGCTCAAACTACCCTCACCAGTACTGGAAGGTATCCACGTTCGACTACTATGGTGAAGGAGACTGGTTTAAAACACAGCTTGGAACCTACCCGATAAGCTTAACGTCCCCCTCCTCTCTTCCCCCAAACGCCCAATTCTTCACCGTTAGAATGAACTTAAGCCACAACACCATATCATCAACGGTACTCCCAACTCTGCATCCTGACCCATACTTCATTAGCATAGCTTCATCTCGAGGAGACTTAACTGACTTTAAACCGGAGCGTGACGACTACAATAATTCCCGAGTAACCCTCTTCTTCAGCTCAAGTGGCACCTCAGAGATCGTCTATGACGTTGCGGGGGTTCCACCCGACTTAACATGGATAGCCAGCAGAGCCCTACCAGCAAGCTTCACCCCACCAGCAATAAGCAACATATACACTCAGCTTCCCTCCCAGCTCACGACAAACCCAACGTTCACGAGCTTCGCTCAAGGCTTCCAAGGCGTAGGAGGAAACACATATGAGCTAGCCTCAGCAGTCCAAGCCGAGCTCCTCTCAGGCAGATACGTGAACAACTTCACCCTCCTTCTGGAGGGCAGACCCTTACCGGACAAGGATCCAGTGGTGGCCTTCCTCGAAACCAAAGAAGGAACATGCATAGACTTCGCATCGACATTCGTCACAACCCTACGCTACCTAGGCGTATCAGCTCGCCTCGTAATAGGATACTATGACCTCTACGCGGAATCAGACTTTTCGGGTGGAACACTAAAATATATTATAAGAGCATACAACATCCACGCGTGGGCGGAAGTCTGGGTGCCAACATCAACATCTGGCTCGGGGACATGGGTTCCCTTCGACCCAACACCGCCCCCAACAATAACACCTCCATCAGGAACGGAATGGTTCGACCGACAGTTTAACATTCCTCCAGACCTCATAGGAACCCTAGGCCCAATATCCCTCTTCAGTTACGGATTAGGAGTTTATAAGCAAGTTTTCAACGCCACCCCTGAAAACCCCTCTTCGCCAGTTATGTACTGGCGACTTAAAACCTTCGACTACTATAATGGTGACTGGAACTGCAGCAACAAGACAACTTACGAGCTACAAACATGGACGAAAACGGAACTAGAAAACCGCTATGGCACAGTATGGTATTACACGGTGCTAATCGACCTCGAACACCAGGTTAATCTAACAACTGCTCTTCCGTTCCCCTTCCCCGGACCATACATTCTGGGAGGTGCAGGATATACTGTTTCCTCCACTCAGGGGGATATGGTCAGCGCAGCTCTCCTCAGCGACGTTCTGGGTAACCTGTATCTTAACGCGGTCTTCACGGGGCATGGAACATCAACCATCCGCTACACCGCGGCAACCTACAACTTAAACTTGGAAAACATAAGAAGCAACGCTAAACCGCCCGACAACATTCCTCCAGAGATAGCTGAACTATACCTGCAAATTCCGGATAATCTCAAGTCGAACCCAACTTTCATGAGCTTCGTAAATTCAATAACCAGCGGAAGCAACGCGTATGAGACTGCGCTGAACGCGCTAAACAGACTGTCGTCAGGCGAGTACGTTTACGACTTCTCGCTTCTCCTAAACGGGACACAAATCAGCGGTGACCCCATAGTCTGGTTCCTGACAAACAAGAAAGGCACACCAGTACTCTTCGCGTCAGCGTTCGTCATGGCTCTACGCAACCTCAGCATACCTGCGAGGCTGGTTGTAGGATACCTCACGGCGAACACCACGAGCAGTGGAGGTGTGGTTCACGTGGCAGACAGCTTCATGGTTCACGCTTGGGCTGAGGTCTGGATACAGACAGGAAACGGAGAAGGGTACTGGGTCTCCTTCGACCCAACACCAGAACCACTACCACCAACCTTAGTTTTCCAAAATGGGCTACTGTTGTGGGATAAACTTCCGAGGAGCGACCCAAACGTTCAGCGCACCAACTTCAACGTTTCAATATCAACCTCAAACATCGTGACTAGAGAAACACCGTTTAGCGTAACGGTCACCGTAACCAAGGATGGGGCTCCACAGGACGGTCTCCTTGTAGATGTTTACGTGTATGACCCGTGGAGAAGCCAAGAATACTTTAAGGGAAACGGAATAACCAGCAGTGGAAGCGTAACGGTCCAGGTAACGGTTGGCAATGAGGTAAAAGTAGGAAACCTGACGGTCATTGCGAAGGTTCACTCGTCGAGCAGCTCCACCAGTCCATTAATAGCATGCAGCTACACGGCGAAAACCATACTGAACGGCACCGTAGCCATAAACGCAACGATAAGCTCCACGGCGCCCTACACTAGCGGCACCACGCTCATAAGGAGCAGCGGAACAGTAAGAATAAACGGCTCACTTTACGACCCAAGCTACAGCGGAACGATAAAGGGTATACCATTCGCGCCAATCCAGGTCATAGTTAATGGAAGTAATGTAGACTTTAGCGTTACAGGTTATAACGGCTACTTTGATTACTACTATCCTTACAGCATGAGTTTAGAATTAGCCGACTACAATTTCCAGGTAGCATACTCCGGCATCTTTGGAGCCGCTCAATCTTCCGTTGTAACGATTAGCGTCTATGCTCGCTCCCAAATTAACTTGGTTAATCCGCCCATCGCCGTCAAGAACGGCTCAACGCTCTCATTTACAGCATACCTCTCACTTGATAACGGAACACCAATAGAAGGAGCATCAAACGTCTACTTGAACTGGACTGGAAACATTTACGGCATGACGCACGCCGGCGGCGGCAATTATGCTTGCGATGTGACTGTGAATGTGCCCCAGGCAGGATACTATGCCGCATACGCGTATTTTGGTGGTACGATTGGTGGAGGAGGACGAATATTGCCATCGCTTTCAGTAACCGTGAGCGTGCTGGTTTACACCGAAGGACTAATACTCATAAATAGCTACCCGGCGGAGGTCTACAGGGGGGACACAGCGTGGTTTGGTGGAACCGTTACGGTTGAGAGCGGTTCCCCTGCAAACATAGCGTTTCAGTTTAGGCTTTCCAACGCTAGTGGCGTCATTTATACTTACAATGCTACTGAGAAGACAATGGCTGACGGCTCATTCTACTGTAGTGTGCCTGTTCCTTCTTGGTTGGCTCCTGGAAGTTACAATGTGGAAGCTGTCAGCCTTAACGAAACCTTTAGCGGCGTGAGTAATATTGTGGTTGTTCAAGTGAAAGTTAAGCCTTCCATCATTGTTTCGGGTTTCTCCTCCTCCTCAGCTTCACTTCCTCTCGCCGCTAAGCAGACGTCTACTCTTATAGGCTCCTTCACGCCTCGCGAATATGCATTCATAACCGCTAGTGTTGTTGATTCTGCTTCTGGCAGCCCACTGGGAGGATTAAACTTCACAGCCTACTATAATGGTGTTGCTCTTTCAAGTAATATTACGGGCACCAATGGCTTCCTTAACATCACATTGAGCCCAGACGACCTCTCCATGCTTCCGGTTAACCAGATTTCAGTTCTAAGCGTGGTTTACCCTGGAAATGAGACATTCGGGTCAGCTCAGTTTGAAGTTAGAATACACGTTTTCAACAATGCCAATGTGAACTTATCCATTCCGGAAAAAGCTGTTATCGGAAAGCCGTTGACGATTAACGTTAGTATCCGCGACCCAAATGGCAACCCCGTTGTGGGGCGTTCCTTCACCGTTTACTGGAACATGACAACTAACGTGGGCTCAGCGGAGACTGGAAGCGACGGGAATGGAACATTTACATATAACGTGCCTGATGACACCGCTGAAGGGAACCTCACAATATACGTTGTAATCGATACCGGTGACTCAGCAATGGTTAATATTCCCGTAGTAAAGGAGGACTTCACAGGAGGTTATATTATGGCTTTATTGTATGCTCTGCAGGCTGGTGGCTCCTCCCCCATCCTGCCACTTTTCATCATAGGCGTTCTGGTGGCTTTGCTGCTCGTTTTTGTTTTCGTGTACGTGTCTCGGATGAAATCTACTAGCGTCAAGAAGCCTAGGTTGACATGGAACATTGAGTCGCTGGATGAATTGGCTAAGGCGGGTAAGTATAGGGAGGCGTTAATTCAACTCTACAGAATGTATGTTGAGCTCCTGAACGTTTACTTGAGGATAGAGCGTGCTCCCCATGAAACGACACGTGACATTGCTAGAAAGGCCATAAAGGGCGGTTTACCACCAAAGTTAGTTAACACTATGACCCAGCTTTTCGAGAAGGCACGCTTCAGCAAGCGTGAGGTCACCAGCTCCGACTATAAGGAGGCCGCAAAAACACTTAACGAGATATACAAGGAAGTCACGGGGGGAATAATAAGCATTGGGTAAAGCGAAAACCGCCGTTTACGTCTGCATCTTCATACTCGTATGGGCCCAGCTAGTGCTCCCCCTAATTCCGGGGTACGCGCAGAGCGTAAAGCTGCAAGACCTTTCCCTCTACAATCCAATGTGGAACGGTTGCTTCCTGCTCAGAATGGAGCTCAGCAGAAATGGGTACGACATACGCCCCCTCATATCATCACTAAGCGTTCTAAGCAGAGCGGAGGGAGCCACAGTAATGATCCTATCACCCACATCCATTATAAATCCCATAGAGCTCATGGAGCTCGTGGACTTCGTTCGCGAGGGCGGAGGTCTGCTCATCGCCGACGACTTCGGAGCTGGCAACTTATTTACTACCATCCTATTCATGTCTATGGGGCTTCCCCCGCCGATGTTTTATAATAGCCCCCTCTATGGTAGCCTCACTGGGGGGATAACAATGTGGACCCCTACACCTGTTGTCAATGTGTTTAATGCTTCACACCCAATATTCAAAGATGTAAATCAGGTGATACTTAACTTTCCAACAGCGCTCTGGAATGTCCCGCCAGAGAATCAGGTTGCAGCCCTCGCTCCCGGCATCCTTGATATCAACAAAAATATGCAGCTAGAGCCGCTAAACCCTGACATGCCTCTTCCAGTCGCAACAGTTGTCGCAGCCTATGACCTTAAGCGTATCAATATTGGGGGGCATGAGGTAAGTTACGGTGATGGTCGGATAGTTGTGATTAGTGATCCAAGCATCTTCAATAACGAAATGATACTGAAGGGGGACAATCTACGCTTCACTATTAACGTGATTGATTGGCTTTCGAGAAGAGACGAGGGTGGAGGGAGCAACCTTGTCATCTTCGACGAGGCTCATCTGACTGCAACTTATTCTTACGATAAGCTCTTCGGCAGCATCCTCAGCTACATTGACTGGGCTAGCGCCAACTGGCTCCTAGCCCCAATATATCCTGTGCTTATAGTTTTCTCTGTTTGGAAATGGTTGCCGAAGAGCAAGCCTAAGGAGATGGGCCCGACTGCGGTTTACCTTAAGAGGGGGAAGACTTTCCTCGCGGAGAGGCTTAGATGGTATAAGGAGAACAGGCAGTATGGCTATGCTTTGAAGCTCCTTTACAGAAGAATGAAGAGGCACATAGTCAAGAGGTTTAAGTTGAGAGAGTTCAGCGTTGACGTTGTGGTGGACGTATTGGCTGAGGCTGTTCCGACGATGAGGCGGAAGCAGCTTAGACGGTTTCTTGAGGAGTGGGAGGCCATAGACAAAGGGGAGAAGCCTGTCTATATGGGATCCGAGACATTTCTTAACCACTTCTTCGTTATGAAAAGAATAATGGAGGCGGTTATTGTTGGAAAGCGAAGTTGAAATTGATGTTGGGAACGTGCAGTCTTTTTCGAAAGCCATAATGGAGGAGTTCAAGAAAGTCATTGTGGGAAAGATTGACGTCTTCGAGAACCTGTTGATAGCGCTTCTGTGCAATGGCCACGTCCTGCTTGAAGGTGTTCCGGGTGTTGCTAAAACCTTCATGGCTAAAACCTTCGCGAGGACTCTGGGTAGCTCGTTTAAACGAATACAGTTTACCCCCGACCTCCTTCCTTCAGACATAATAGGAACATATGTCTTCAATCAGAAGAGCGGGGAGTTTGAGTTTCGCCCCGGCCCGATATTCGCTAACGTGATACTGGCAGACGAGATAAACAGGGCTCCCCCAAAAACCCAGTCAGCTCTTCTCGAAGCTATGCAGGAGCGGCAAGTTACAGTTGAAGGTGTAACACACCCATTACCCTCCCCCTTCATCGTCATAGCTACCCAGAACCCGATAGAAACATCTGAAGGGGTTTACCCGCTCCCTGAAGCTCAGCTAGATAGGTTTCTCTTCAAACTAACAGTGGACTACCCATCAGGAGATGAGGAAGTCGAGATCCTCAGGAGGAGGGTTAACGCGAGCGTTGAGGACGTGAACCCCGTAGTCTCACCAGACACTATAATCAAAATGCAGCGAATAGTTAAAGGAGTCTACGTGGCCCCAGAAATAATGGACTACATAAGGGAGTTAGTGGTCAGAACTAGGAGGCACCCTCAGATATTGCTTGGAGGTAGTCCTAGAGCTTCCATAGTGCTAATGGAGGGAGCCATGGCTAGGGCGGCGCTGAACGGCAGGGACTACGTCATACCTGACGATGTTAAATCGATAGCGAAACAAGCGTTCGTTCACAGAATAATAATGAGGCCGGAGGCCGAGCTTGAAGGGGTAACCGCCGAGAAGGTGGTGGAACGCCTTCTCGAGGAGACTCCTGTCCCGTTTTAGGAGGGTTTATTTTTTGCTGACGGCGAGGGGCGGCGTAGCCATAGTAACTGGCGTATTCATCCTAGTTTTCGGTTTCTCTACTGTAAACTACTTTCTCGTTCTTTTAGGTGTGATGTTTACTATAGCCTCCGTCGTCAGCATGCCCTACTTCACTCTATCAGCAAGTTTTGAAGGGGTGGAAGTAACAAGAAGCCTCGACAAGGAAAAGGTCTTTGCTGAAGAGTTCATCCACGTTACCGTCACGGTCACTAATAAGGGGAGAATGAGGATTGACCGTCTCGAAGTCGAAGACGGATACCCAGAGGTCTTCACACTCGTCCTCGGAGAGAACAAGATATCGACAAGACTTGACCCGGGCGACGAGATAAAGTTTTCATACGTTCTCCAGTGCAGGAAGAGAGGCGTCCACAAAATAGGACCCACAAAATTAGTCATGAAGGACAGAATAGGTGTGATGTTTGAAGAGAAGGAAATTCCCTCATATACCGAGATTCTAGTTTATCCGTCCTACAAGGACGTAAGGAAACTTGAAGCTCTAGGCGCCAAGAGGGTTCTAGGCAAGCTTTTCGGAGTTCACAGAACGAGGCAGAAGGGCATCGGCGTCGAATTCTTTGGTCTGCGTGACTACTTCCCAATGGACGACTTTAGGCGTATAGACTGGAAAGCCACAGCTAGGACAGGCGACCTAATAGTCAGAGAGTTCGAGAGTGAACGTAACATAAAGGTGATGCTTCTCATTGACTGTAGTAGCAGTATGGGGGGCGGGCTTCCCGACAACACTAAGCTCGACTTCGCAATAAGAGCTGCTGTCATGCTCGCAAAGGTCGCTTTGGAGCGGAGAGACGAAGTCGGGCTGGCTGCTTTTTCCGACAAAGTATATCAGCACGTTCCTCCAAGGCCGGGAAAGGACTACTTCTACAAAATACTTGAAGCCTTAGCCTTTGTCGAACCCACCGGCGGAACTCGCATGAAAGACTCCATCGAGTGGGTTATAAAGCGCTCACCGAAAAGAATGTTATATGTGTTGATCAGCGACCTTGAGGGGGACGCGAGCGACATAGTTGAAGCCGTCAAGCTCATAAGGGCACACCGAAACCATCTGCTGGTCTTATCTCCATTTGGTCCATGGTTTGAGGTCTACCCTGAAGCCTTATCCCCCGTCGACAGAGCGCTCGCAGAGGCAGTATCAGAGGAGCTTCTAGAGTTCAGGAGGAAGGTGAGCGACGAGCTAGCTAGGATGGATGTAAAGGTTATCGACGTCGGGCCAGATGATTTCCTGCCGGCAATAGTGAGCCAGTACTTGAATGCGAAGAGAAGGGGGATTGCGCTACGCTGAGCGAAGGTTTTCTCCAAAAAGCAAGGTTTGACACCCTCCAGTTGGGAATGAGGGCTGCTGCAGCCGTGCTGCTCATCGTTACCTTCACTGTAGTGTTCACGAACATTCAGCCATACATGAAATATGAAGGCTTCTGGGTTTACATATGGGACCTGGGCATGGCGGGGTTAACTGCGTGGAGAACTTGGATGTTCATCAACGTGTTACTAACAATGCTAATGAACGCTTTTACATCGCTCATTGTTGAGTCCATTATCCCCCCGATCTTCTGGCTTCTTGACCCCAAGCTGTTCATCTACTTGGCTTTAGCAGAGGCTGTGGTTGAGGTGTTCATGGCGGCAGCTTACTTCTACCCTATCCCTCTAGCATACATCATAGTTGCTTTCCCCCCAGGGCAATGGTTGCTATTCTGGCCATCCGTTAGATGGATGGTTCTCGGCTATGCCGCAACATCATGCGTCTGGTCAATATAC
>JAHLWW010000064.1 GCA_019057715.1 Candidatus Jordarchaeum sp. JNZ_1113 | reverse complement strand
TTACAGAAAACATTACTTGATGGTAAAAGAAGTGCACCATGTTTACTGGTTAATGACTGGGTGAAATTCCTCATGCTATTATGGTCGATTGTAGTTCTGAGGGGGCGCTATTTTACTCTACTATGCTTAGAGCGGTCGAAGTGAACGTAACGTCTACGCCACTCTTAAGTGACCATTGAAATTTTTCAACCTATTGCCGTGTTGGGATGTTGTTAGCGTGTTACTGGCCTGAGAAAAAAAGAAGGGTAGGATGAGGCTCTGTGTGTTTTAGGTGAAGAGCCCTTCTACTTCGAGCTTTGACAGGTACCATAGGACTAGTATGCTGAGTAATACTAGGAGGAGGCCGATTATTGTTCCGATGGGTGGTAGCAGGAGCATTGCGGCTCCAACGATTATTCCTGCCACCGAGAAGGTTATGGCGGATTTTCTCGCCCAGTTGAAGAGTTTCAGGAGACCGCCTCCGGTGAAGGCCATTATCGTGCCCGGCAGGAGGAGAAATGAGAGGGCGGCTCCGCCAGCTATGTTTGAGGCGGCTGACTGCGTCACCATGTGCAGCAGGAGGAGGGCTTTGAAGAGGGGCACTGCTACGTGTGAGTTAAAAGTGTACTTCTCCATGAGGAGGAGTGATAGAGTTACCGAGGAGGACAGGTTTCCGCTGACTCCTATAAGGGATAGGAGGCCGAGCACTCCAAGTACTATGAACGTTACGCCCAGTAGTATGTAGAGGACGCCTAGTAGTGATATGCCAAGAGGCCTTTCAGACACTTGAAGCCACCTCTTTTTTGTTTAAGCATAACATTAGGTTTTTCTTTCTTTTTTGACTTAAGAGATTGTCGCTTCCGGTAAATGATGAAAACTGGTGCGAAACGTCCTGAAGGGGACAGGTGCATTTACAAGTTTGGTAAGAGGGGAAATTTAGATTTAAGGTTGGTTTTGCTTAGTGTCGTAGGGGTGGTTGTGATGGTTGATGGGGAACTTGAGAGGGTTATGGTGAGGGCTCAAAGGGGAGAGATCACGGAGCACTTGATTTACGAGAAGCTATCTCGGAGCGTGAAGGGGGGTAATAGGGATGTTTTGAAGCGTATTTCTGAGGATGAGCTTAAGCATTACGAGTTCTGGAAGAGTCAGACCTCCCGGGATGTGGGGCCAAGCGTGTTGAGGGTGCTTTTTTATCTCTTCGTGGTGAAGGTTTTCGGGTTGACGTTTGGCGTGAAACTCATGGAGAAAGGGGAGGGAGATGCAAAGGCAAAATATAGGGAAATGGTTGGCCGCATAGTAGGAGTGGAGCGGCTATTAGAGGAGGAAGGAGAGCATGAAAGGTTACTTGTCGGATTGATCGACGAGGAAAGGCTTAGATATGTTAGCTCCATGGTTTTGGGCTTGAACGATGCGCTTGTCGAGCTCACAGGTGCTCTTGCAGGCTTCACGTTCGCTCTCCAAGAGACACGTGTCGTTGCAATGGTCGGTTTGATTACTGGCGTTGCTGCGGCACTATCAATGGCGGCGTCAGAGTACTTGTCAACTAAGTCTGAGGAGAGCGGTAGAAGCCCGTTTAGAGCTGCAGGCTATACGGGGGTAACTTACATCGCTACAGTCTTCCTGCTAATACTTCCATTCCTCATTCTAACGGACGTTTACATATGCTTGACTGTGACCGTCATAAACGCCATCGCAGCGGTTTTTCTGTTCACGTTCTACATATCAATCGCGAAAGACTTGCCCTTTAGGAGGAGATTTCTCGAAATGGTACTGGTAAGCCTTGGAGTGGCCGCCCTGAGCTTCGCTCTGGGCTTCCTCGTGAGGACGCTCTTCGGCGTGGAGGCATAAATTGACCACGGTTTTTATTTTTCTTTCGACACTGAAGCCTTAAGAAGGAGCTTCAGCTTTTCGCTTAGCAACTTTTTCTTTGAGGAGTGTTATGGCTTTCCTGAGTTTTGCCTCCGCATCCTCTCTACCCCTCGCTTTCGTCGATGCAATAACTTTCATTCTTACTTTGCCACCGAACCCTGAGGGATAAGTTTTTATGAATACGTCTGGGAGCTCGTTCATGACTTCTTTGAGTGCGAGAGCTACTAGTGATTCGTCTCCCTCGTCGATGAAGTCCTCGACGCTCTGGTACATTGCTTCAGGTTTCTCGAGGAGTGGGATGACCTTTTCAAGCAGATACATCATTTCTGATGGAACTCCTGGTAGGGCTACAATGAGCTTGCCATTCTTCTTGACGACTACTCCGGGCGCCACGCCAACCTCGTTGAAGACGGGTTTTCCTCCTTCTGGCAGGAGCGCCATCTTGGCTCTCTCGCCACCCGCCCCCGGCTCCCTAACATGCCCAAGCTCGTAAAGGTCCATGTATCGTCTTTCAACCATTCTGAGTGCCTCCTCGTTCAGTATAAGATTTTGGTTCAATGCTTCCGCCAGTGCTTCGATGGTCACGTCTCCGGGAGTAGGCCCTAATCCACCCGTTATGATGACTAAATCCGCTTTTGACAGCGCCCGCCTTACAGCCTCAACTATTTCGCCTTTATCGTCCGGAACCATTGATGCGCCGACGACGGTGAACCCGATGCCCGAAAGCCGCTTAGCCACCCAATGAGTATTGTAATCTAGAATGCGCCCAGATAGGAGCTCGTCGCCCACGGCTATAATGTAAATCCTCAACATGCATCACCAAGATAAACGAGAAAAAAGGGAGAAGAAGTAAATTTACTTTACTTTTTCTTGTCGACCAGGTTTACGAATTCAAGTAGCACTTCTAAGGCTTCCCTTATTTTCCCCGCGTCCACGTTTTCAGGAGTGTCTTTTGGCGTGTGCCAGAGCGCCTCCGTTTCTTTTCCGATTCTAAGAAGGGCGCTTGCGAGAAGCCCCTTGCGTGAGAAGTTGGCCGAGTCCGTACCGCCGAACGGCATAGCGCCGGTCTTGACAGGTATACCTTTGGCTTTCCCAGCTTCAACTAGCAACTCATAGACTTCGGGGGAGTGCTTGGCTAGGAACATGGGCTCGGCTGTTGATGCGACGAGCGGGCTGCTACACCCTACCATCTCGACGTTCACGGTGTATGCTCTCCTCTCAGCCAGCTCCTTGTAGTGTTTCTCGACGAACCTCTTTGAACCCCTCATGCTCTCCTCGTTTCCAAAAGCAACTATCCAGACCTCGGTTCTTTCAGGCCTGTTCTGGGATAGGTACTTCGCCGCGCCTATTATCGCCGCCACACCCGCCAGGTCGTCGTTTGCCCCTAGAGCCAACTTTCTCGTGTTCACGAAGAAGTAGGAGACGAGGAAGACGAAGACCGCGCCAACCAGCCATAAAAAGATTTGAGGGTCAAGCATGCCAAGCGCCGCCCTCAATAACGATGAAGACTGGTAAATTACGGCGTTTATGGAGGGGATGGGAGTTGGCCAGAGCGGGGCGGGGTATCCCATTAGCAGGATGCCCATGAACTTCATGATCGAGGCCGCCATTAGGGAGGCTGCCGCCACTATTCCTGCAATCATCACGGCGTATGATCCTCGTCCAAGCTTACTTGAGAGAGTGAACTCGTATGCTGAGTCGACGTGGGCGCCCAGTATTACGAGGCGCTCGGCTTTACCTTTGGGTTTCAGCTTTCCGACAATGTTGAGGGAGCGTTTCTTCGGAAAAACAGGGTCCACAAACTCCGCTAAGTACATTAGTTGGAGGAAAAGCACTATGAAGGCGAACGCTATCATAGCAGCTCCGACTATAGACAGTGGCCAGAGGAATGCAGGGTTAAAGCCAAGCCACCATGTCCAATCAGTCCAGTATAGAAGCAACGCAGCAATGTAGAACCATATGAACCACCTTATGTATCCTAGGAAGCCTCTAGGGTGACAATCGTACTCCTCAGCCTCGACAGAGTCACAGTACTTCTCTAGAATTTTGCCCGTCTTTTTCAAGGCTTCGATCTCAGCGGGGGAGCAATGCTCGCGCGGCCCAAACTCCTCACAAATGTTTTTCACATAGTCAAACATCAATTTTTCGTAGCTCTCGTCCGTTCTCACCTCTTTAAACCCTCCAAAACTTTTAACCAAGAAATCTGGTCCTTTACATTTATAGGTGTTACGCAACGCGAGATGAAAAACGAGGCCAGGCGCATAAAGAACCTCGAAAAGGAGAATGGTTCTTTATTCTCAGAGGGGGAAAATATATGAAGTGAGAAAGATAAATAAAGTTGATGCTTCCTTTCCTTTTTTATTGCAGATTCTGGTTGGTTTCGTGTTGAGGTGGGGTCTTTGTGATCAGTTGCGTTAGACGTGTTCCGGAGGAGGTTAAAAAGCTGGTTGATGCTGGTGGTTCTCTTCTCGTGAAAGGGATGGCTGGGAGTGGGAAGACGTCCTTCGTTTTATCTCTTCTTGAGGAATTTTCCGGTGGTACTCCTGTTTACGTGTCAACTAGGCTTTCCCGTGACGCTTTTTTCAAGTTTTTTCCCTGGGCTGAAAAAGTTCTCGGCGAGGGGGGCTTCATTGATGCGAGGGCCCCGATTATTCCTCCGAGAGAGGGGAGACTCCCCCTTAAGTATGCCAGCGCCCCAGAGTTCGTTGAGTCCGTCTACTTCAAGCTTAAGGACAGCGCTGGTCCAAGAATCGCCGTCCTCGACAGCTTAGATGCCCTTAAATTTACCCTGAACATTTCATATGATGACATTCAGCTGGAAAAGTTGCTGCTCGAGATGGGCGAAGCGACCAGTTCAAGCATGGTCTTCGTGTCCGAGACGGAGGGAGCCATTCCGCTGGACTACGTTGTTGATGGTGTTGTGACGCTGCGCTGGAGACTGGCTGGGAACTTCTTGTTGAGGGAAATTTCTATCGAAAAGATTAGGGGGGAGAGAATAGCGTTTCCCGTCAGTTGCTTCACGCTTAGAGGTGGCACCTTCACGTTGATCAAACCTCACAGTTACGAGTTGGGTGAGAAGACTGGTCCGCCGCCTGTCAGAAAGATAGGTAGAAAGGTTCCCACGAATATAGATGAGCTGGATGAGGAGCTGGGTGGTGGCTTAGGTAGGGGAGAAGTAACCATGGTGGAGACGGGCTTCGGCGTGGGAACCAGTTATAGATGGATCGTCATACCCTTAGTTCTCAACGCGGTTATGCAGGGGTGCCCTGCGGTCTTCATTCCCTCTGCTGGTTTCACTCGTCTGGACGTGGAAAACTCCTTTAAGCCGTTCCTTAGGGATGAGGCAACTCTGCGGAGGCACATTCACATAGTGCAGTTTGCGGGGAGCAGGGAGGAGGGCGTTCACGTGCTCGATGGGACAAATGCTTTCGACGACGCGGAAAAAATACTTGGCATCGCCAGCCAGGCGTCGAAAGAGTTATCGTCAAAGGATATTGTAATTTTTGTTGGAACCGACGTTCTGGAGCATATTTATGGTAGTGACGAAGCTGTCAAAATGCTTAGCAGGATAATTGCGTCTTCAAGGGCAAACGGGTACACTCTGATTCTGACCGTTAAAAGTGGGCAGATGCGCAAGGAGGCGTTGTCTAACATGGCAGACGTCCACCTAAAGCTGGAGAGGATTAACAATGTCACGATGCTCCAAGGCGTAAACCCGCCGACAAGAATATACGCGCTGACTGTGGATGAATCTGAGGGGTACTTTAAAACGAGGCTGATACCTATAGAGTAGCAGGCCACGAGAAAAAGCTCGTCATAAGTAGCTCTGGACAGCCACTCGAGGTTTACCGGGTAGCCTTGGAAGGATAACGAGCTGATTATAGTTCACTCGGCACGTTGCTTCCAACGCTAGGTTTGTCAGCGTTTTCTATTAACTTTGGCGGCGAAAGCACCCTGAACTCTTCAGGAGTGAAGTGAAGGATAGTTATAAATCGTTTAACTATCCGACAATGGTAAAGTTAACGCATGGTGCATATGCCTCCAGTTGATGGAGAAACCTTAAGGGGAGACTAGAGGGGAGGGGCTGTGAATGGGAGGGTTTTCGAGAGGTTTATTAGAGGACGCGGCTGGTTTACCTTTCTTGGTGTTGAGAATGGTTGCTGTTGAGATATCGGGAGAGAGCCACCGTAGGCTTATGGCTCTCAAAAGGATAGTGGATGCCGTCTTGGGGGATACCTTTAGAGATTATTCAGAGTACGTTGAGTTCGTGTTGCTAGCGGGGGTAGAGAAGATGCTCGTTGACCCTCTCCCTGACGACGAACTTCTAAGGAAGACTATCGTCGCGATGTTCAGGGAAAATCCGGAGTTCGTGGCTGATTTTATAGCTAGAACCATTAAGAGTGGAGAGGCGGGAAGGAAAGCTGACACCGGGGAGAGTTATACTACCTAGCCCCCGAATTGAGACGTTTAAGTTCCTCCATGGCCCTGTAGGCTTTAAAGTTAGCATCCTTGGCCAGCCTCAGTGCTTGATTGATTGAGGACTCTGCGTGGCGCACCAGTTCATGCTCCTTTTCGCAAAAATCTCTTATTATGGGAATGTTGATCAAGTTTAGGAGTGTGAAGAACTTTTCTACCATGAGCTTGAAGTAGGGTAGCTCCCTCAGGGAGTCCTCGAGGTTCGTTCGCGCTATTACAAGTCCCGCCCTAAGCTCTTCCAAGTTTACATCTTTAGGGAGGAGTTCTTGGATCACTTTCCTGCCTCTTGACTGTGCCGCCTCATCTATGAGCTGGTCTAGGAGCATGAACGCCTTGCGGTCTGACCCATGCAGCACCCTTAACATGTGGAAAAGCGTGTTCACCCAGTAGCTGTGAATGCTGAAACGGGCTTCAATACCCCTCAAAATGTTGGGGACAGCTTCCTTCACCACTTTCATTATTTCGGATAGGCGGTCAAGCGGAAGCGAGGTAGGATCAGGGTTCATGTTGAAGGCCAAAGCAATCCTCTTCAGCCCGTCCAAGAGGAGCCTAGGGCCTGATGAAAAGTTCAAGATCTCCTTTGTAAGTTCCTCCTCGCAATCCGCTTCAAGAGCTCTGTTGTAAGCATCCATCACGGAGCTCCCCTCCCCAACCCACCTCCTAATCTCCTCGCCGACTAATCTCTTCAGCCTCGCAGATATTTCTTCATCTAGCGGAGCGACTATGCTGGAAAGCCTAAGCATGCGTCCCCAAACCACGTTTACCTGCTCGTCAAACCTAAGGAACCCTTCCTCCACAAGCTTCCTCAAGAAAAGCTTAGCGGACTCAGCGTCAACCTTTAAGGTTAGGTGTGTAGGACGCTCATCCTGAGCCTGTGAACCCTCAAAAAGAGAAGTTAGGCGACTCATGAAAACAAGCGCCTCATAAACAACTTGAATATAGTTCTCGGCTAAGAGTAAAGTTTCACGCATCACTTCTTTCCAGAGCTTCAAGCGTTCAATAACTCCGCTAGCCCCACCACCACGATACTTTAAAACAGGGAGAACGTTCTCCACGAACTCGACAGCCACCATCAAAAAATCTCTCACAGCAAGTCTCACAGCATCAAGAAACTCAGCAAACCGCTCACAGGACACACAAGCAACCTCCTCGAAGGCGGCAAGTCTACAAGAAGGCCGCCATTGAGTTCGCCAATGAGAACTTAAAGGGTTATCGAAAATGAGGGAAAAAAGTTGGGATGTTTACTTGCGCTCCTCCTCTTCTCTTTCGAGTTCTCTCAGTATTACGGCGCTTATGTCGGGCGGTATCCCCACAGAGGCAAGCAGCCGCTCCCTCTCTGCCGGCGGATTAGCCCTCAGCTCTCCTAGGAGGGCAACTGCGACATCCTCGCTCAGCCCGCTTTCCACGAGCAGTGGAACAAGCTTATCCGCGATCTCAGCTGGCACATAAGCTACAACTCTTGGCTCAACACCTATCAACGCCATCTCTTCCCAGAGGAAAGACCTGACCATGTCCATTCTTGTGAGAGGCTTCTCAACAACGAATGGCTCACCTTTCTCTATAGCCTCGATCAACCGGTCTATCTTCCTTATGATGGGCGGCGTCCTCAGCCTCCTCACGTAAACGTAGCCCGCAAGGCTTGCAGGAGGCGAAATCACAGCCAAACTCAGAACAGCGAACATTGTGAGAGGCACCCTAGCGTTCAACCCGGGTATAGTGACACCACGCTCCTTAACCGTCAACACCTGGAACGTCTGAGCGGACTCATAGTTCTCAGCAGAAGCAGTAATCACTAACGGAACAGTAGACGGAGGAATGCTCGTTGGAACCACGAGTATGTAGCGTCCATCCCCTATGTATGTTAGTGGTACGCCGTTAGCAGTCACAGTAGCCCCTGGAACAGGGTTACCGTAAGCATCCTTATACTCGAAAACCAAAACAACAAAGGGAACACTATTCTCAACCTCGCCATAACCCCCGGTTAGAACGAGGTATGGGGGGAAGCCGCCCAGAGCTGTGAAGCTTGTCGGCGTCACCGAGGCGGCTATCTTCATTATTTCGAAGTCAACCTGCCTCGGCTGAGCCGAGTAGTTACCCTTGTATGCATAAATTATGGCGGTATACCTGCCTGGAAGCATGTTCTGTGTGTCGACACTGAGCGTGTAAGTCCCGTTGTCCAGCGATGTGAGCTCAGCCACAAGAACCACCGAGCCATCCTTGAGTATGGTGCAGTTGACCAAGGCGTCCGTGACCAAGACATTATTATGAGTGTCCCAGAGGGTGACCGTCAGGTTAAGAGTTTCTCTCCAGCGTGTATCGGAAACATAAACCGATTGAACAGCCATGGGGATTGGTCTGATGAAAAGCCACAACTTGTCCCCCACTAAAGAGTAGTTGGCGAGGAAAAAGCTAAACCTCACGCTATATGAGACGTTGGATGGTAAAAGGGATGCATCGAAGGAACACGTATAGTTTCCGTCGCCATCCTCATCAACCAACGAACCAAAGAAATCAGTACCCTCAATCATGTAGTTGACCTGGGCGCCAAGCAGTGGGGCTCCAGTCAGGTTGTCCGTGCAGTAAACGTAGAACACGAACTCGTCACCGAAGAACACATCGTATGAAGAGGTGAAACTCAGCTTAACCGGCCTTGCAGAAATACTGATTGGCCTATCTTTAGTGTATGCAGTGTAGTTTGTGCATTCCACTCTAAAAATCACAGTGTAATAGCCTGGGGGGAGAAGGTCTTTCGGTATGAAGCCCGTGTAGTTTCCATCTTCGTTATCGGTTAGCTGGAAGCACCCGAACCCTTCAATAGACCACGTCACATTTGCCCCAACCACGGGGAACCCGTTATAGTCATCGTAAACTCTAACCACCAACGGAATATCAGTGTGGTTCCAGTAGTGGAGTCCCCACAGAACAGGTGTAATAACGTTTGACTCGTTCAGCTTAACAGATAATACTGCGACAGCCGTGTGGTTCGTAACCATTTCGAGCCCAACTCCTCCAGCCAGGAATTCAACAGTATATGTTTTTCCGCCGAAGAGAAGCCCGGTGAGGTCAGCCACGTAACAGAGCCCAGACT
>JAHLWW010000063.1 GCA_019057715.1 Candidatus Jordarchaeum sp. JNZ_1113 | reverse complement strand
CCTTTGTCTTTTTCGGTATTTCTCTTTTTTCTGGTTTTCTCGGTGAGGTAGCGTGTCACTGCTAGCACCGCGACTCCTACTAGAAGGGATACTGGTCCTGTGGCGGCGCCTTCTAAAAGGTTGGGGAGGAAGTTCATCGAGGATGCGGATAACCAGAGAGCCATTGTTATTGGTCCCACAGTGAGTGATAGTAGGATGGTGGCGTGAAGCATGAGGCTTATTGTTGAAGTGCCGTTTTCGGGTTTTTCCACCAGTCTGAGAGCGACCGGTATTGTTAGGTAAGGAATGTAGACGCCTGCAATCTCTATTGTTGCGTCGAAGAGATATGTGACGCTCGCCCCGAAAAGATCGGCTGGGAACAGTACTAGGATGGGGATCGCCGTGTGGTAGAAGGGTATTATTATTGGTAACCCGTATCCCAACCAGAGGGATCTTATGAGTGACTGAGCTGGGTCGAGAAGTGTGATTGACATTATTTCGGGGTCAAAGCCTGCAAATGGTAAAGGTACGCCTACCCACCTTCTGAAGCCGAACTGTTGGGGGATAAGGATGAAGCATAACGCGTAATAAACTATGTAGAGAAAGTAATGCGTCGTGAAGACCCAGAAACCTCTGCCGTTTATGCGCATGAGCAATGCCAGCCCTATTAAGGTCATTACGAGTAGCCCGCCCACTGAAACAGGGTTGAAGATCCACCTTATGCTGTAGGTTGAGTTCCATACTGGGATTCCCAGTAGCCCCATGGATGGGTGGAGCACGCCAGCTGCGACTCCGATGCTCTCAACGCTCCTTTCAATGCCAAGAAAGGCTAGCGTAAAGAGGAGTATTAGAAGCGACGCCGTGTAGTTCTTAAGATTCAGAGTCCTAGCGAAAAGATATCCTAGGAGGGCTGGTAGGGCTCCATCGGTTATTCCCCTTATCACGGCTGGAACCCATGTGGGAAGCCATACTCCGCCCATCAGCATTAATGGGTTAACGGCTCTTATTCCTGACAACGCAATGTACACTTCAACCGTCGTCCAAGCGATGGACGCCATCAGGAAAACCCACGCCGCCCCTCGCTCGCCTTTCCTAAGCAGGTATGCGAGAAGCACAAAGGTCATGGCAACGACTATCAAAGCGCCGGTGTAAAAGTAGCCGTTGCTTGTCCTCACAATGCACATCTGATTAGCCAAGACGTAACTAGCCAAAAGGTAGAGCAAGCTAACCGTCAAGCGATCAGCCTCCAAATTATCTTTATTTTACTGTATTTTAGAACTTTCACTTTCCTTTACTTATTCATGTCCGTTGAAAGATAGGTTACTGGTGGGAACAAAGAAAAGATGAAAAGAAGACTTTTTATGCTTAGAAGAGATAAAAAAATAGTGTTTCGAGGCTGAGCTGGTTACTGGGCTTCAGGTAGGTGGTTGGGTGTATGTTCGAGGTTTTAGCTAGCTTGGTCTACATTGTGAGAACAGCTAACGGTTACTTTTATACTGGTGCCATTGTGGTTGTAGCTTTGACTGTTCTTCTTTTGGCTCACGCCGTTAGAATGGGTGACAAAGGAGCTCTGTGGGTTTTTCTGTTATCTCTTGTGTCTTGGTCGCTTAGTGAAGTTTACTGGGTTGTTTCAGGGGGACGGCTGGTGACTCCTGTCCAGCTTATGGGTGGAATTACTGTTTCCGAGCTTGTCCCAGCTCTGCTTAGGGGGGTGACTGACGGGGCCTTGCCTGTGCTTCTAGCTTACCTGTTCGCCGTGAACCTTTATCATGGGAGGTTTAGGGGAGTTGCTGGAGTTCTGGGTTTCATGGCGCTTTACCTTTTCGTGGAAGGATTCTTTGAGACCTTGGGGGCACGGATGGGCATTCTTCACCCTGCCATGCTACTACTAGGTGTCCCCGTCTGGAATGCGACTTACAGTGTCAGGTGGGTGTTTAACCCCTCGTCGGTTGGAGGATTATTGTCCATGACGGCGCTGGGCTTGGCCATAACTGCCTGGAGGAGAAGTTACTCGTTGTGGAAGCTAACATCGCATTACTTCGTTTACCTCGTAATATACACGTCGTACGCATCTCTCATGGGGCAACTTGTGGGATTCAAGCGGTGGGTTGGTGTCCCCCTGTTATCTGTCGGGTTTGACCCTGCCAGCATGACGCTTACAATACTAGACCCAGCTCAAGCTTTGTTAAGACTCGTATGGGTCAGCTACGGGCTACCAGTTGTGATATCCATTTACCCGTTAGTTGTCCCAGTTTTCCTAATGGTTCCCGCTAACCTGACCAGTGCTGGTTTAGGCTACTTCTTCGACGTAACGATAGAAGTTGCCGGAGTCTACCTCCCATTCCTCGCTGTTCCCGTAGCTTTAAAGCTCGTCGAACTTCCGAAAAAAGAAGCCACAAAAATGGAGGCGCTACCTCACATGGTCCTCCTTTTAGCCTTAACCGTAACTCCACTCGCTATAGGAGTTTGGCTATCATCCAGAACGCCGCAGTTCTTGCCATCCTTTGCTCAGGGAGCCACCGGTTTCCTGGCGTTTCTACTAATAGGACTAGCAGTTCTCGCCACCGCAAATCTACTAAAGAAGCCACTGAAACTCTCTATTAAGGAAAGCTTCAGGTCTGAGTGATTATTAGGAATGCATTGCCCAAAAAAGAGGCTGAATAGACGAGTTACGAGGTTTTATGACTTAATTTTTTATTTTTCTTTTAAATGAGGTTCGAGGAACCAATACAGTTTCTATATTCACCTTGTACGCCATAGGAGGCCAGAAATCTCCCTTTCCACTTAAGAATCAGAATGGCTCTCCTTCTACTTTTATTCACCCTCAACGGTCTTTGCTTGGATCAGCACTAATTAAAGAAAACGTTTCACTTATATCTTAGGAAGTCCAGGAAAGAGCATGGGGGAAGGGAAAGGTATTTGAAGAGCGCTTGAGACTTTTCAGCTTGAAAAGGGAGTTTCAGGGGATAAGTATGAGGTTCAAGTTGACCGAAAGTGCCCAAGACTATGTTACTGCTGCGGCAGAGAGAATAACTAGGGAAGGCGGGAATCCTGTTTTAGCTGTCTGGGCTGAGCGAGTGTATTCTTGAAGGAGTAGCAGAATTGAGGTGCGTGCAGGAGTATACCACGAGAAAGAGGTTTTGCAGGCGGGTGGCTTCAAGGAGGAAAGCCCCGTAAATGGGCTGAGGGTTTACGTGCACGAGGACGCATATGATTACCTCCCAGACGAGGTTCACGTGGACTACTCAGGGTACTGGTATAAGGAGCTACGTGTTACAAATTATACTCCTACGAGGCTCAGAGGAACTTGCTAAAAGATGAAGTGACGCTGAAAAAGGGGTATGAAATGACCTGCCCCCGTTAAGAACTTGTTTGGGGGTGGTGATCTGGTGGTGAAGCGCCGCCACACCCCTTTTTCCTTAATTCTTCAAAAAAGGTTAATTGGGAATTCTGTCTCCTAACTCTTTTGAGGCAGCATTGGTTTTGCTGTTGCGATTTGCTGCCCCGTTAGGGGGTAAATATTTTAGCTGTTTTCTCATTCAATTTTTTGGTGATTTTCTTGTTGGATGAAGAGAGGGAGGAGTTGATTAGGCAAGCTGCTAGGGACATCGTTAAGGCGAATAAGGTTGTTGCCCTGACTGGTGCTGGGATTTCGACGGAGAGCGGGATACCCGATTTCAGGGGGCCTGATGGGTTATGGAAGAAGTATGACCCTGAGGATTTCACTTTTTCTCGCTTCATAAGTGACCCGGCGAGGTTCTGGAGTGTTCAGATAAGCATAGCAATGGATGGGTTCTCCCTTTTTACTGCCGAGCCTAACCCTGCTCATTATGCGTTGGCGAGGCTAGAGGAGCTGGGTAAGCTTGACTGCATAATAACGCAGAACATTGATGGGCTTCACCAGAAGGCTGGTAGCAGAAACGTGGTGGAGTTTCACGGTAACGTTAGAGAAGCTATCTGCTTAAGTTGTAGAAGCATAGTTTCAATAGAGAGGGCTGCCATGAAGGCCATGGAGGGTGAGCTGCCCCCGCGATGTGACTCGTGCGGAGGGGTCCTTAAACCTAATGCGGTCTTGTTCGGTGAGCCCATACCCAGAGACGCACTGTTCAAAGCGGAGGAGGAAGCTTTGCTCTGTGACCTCATGCTGGTTATAGGAACCTCGGCTGTGGTTTACCCTGCAGCGGACCTGCCGCGGATAGCTAAGGAGAAAACAGGATACAGGTGGAGTGTTATGGGATACCGCCCCCAAGTGCTGAACGAGTATGGGGCAAAGGTTATAGAGGTGAATGGGGAGCCAACACCGCTTACAGGGATAATATCAGACTACATTATAGAAGGGAGAATAGGGGAAGTGGTCCCTCGAATAGTGGAAGAGGTTGAGAAATTACTGAAAAAGCGATGAGTGCGGTGAACACGTGTAGAGGCGGCGCGTATATAACAGTTTAGCCGTGATTCATTAGTTTGTACTTAGGGGTTTCTCGGAGGTAGTTGCTTTTTAAAGAATGTTTTTTAAGTATTGAGTGTTAAGATTTATTGGGATGAGGAGGTTGGAGAGTCATGGGAGCTTTGCGATGACCGGAAGCAGCCTCCGACCTTCTGTTTCTGTTTTTTGTGGGTTACTTGTTCGGCACCACACATATAAAGATTAGAGTGTCATCGCCCGTGTTTTTATACGAGTGAGGAACGTTTGGGGGAATGTATATTGCGGTGTCCTTTGACGCTGTGAATGTGTCTTTGCCCACTTTGACTGTCGCCTCTCCTTGCAGGATGTATATTTCGTGCTCCCAGTCGTGACTGTGCTCCTTGATTTCGCCTCCCCTCTCCACAATAAACCTGCGCATTGAGAAGTTTGGTGCTCCAGTCTCCCTGCTTATAAGCCACTGTATTTTCGCCTTTACTCCTATGTCTCTGAGCTCTTCAGCATTAACACTATCAGCTTTTACAACCACCAATCTGGCTTCCTCCCGCGCTTTGAGAATCCCGGGTTTTCTTTAAATATGTTTCCAGGTTATTGTTTTCTTAAGGTAATGTGTTTTTGGGTGGAGGAAGGCGGTTGCCTGTTTCTAAGGTTAGGAAGCGTGATGGTAGGATAGTGGATTTTGACGCTTCGAAGATCGCTGAAGCCATCAGGAAGGCCTTCGTGGCTGTCGGGAGAGAAGATGGAGAAGTGGCTTGGAGCCTGGCTAGGCAGGTTGTTGAGAGGCTTGAGAGTAGGTTTGTCGATAGCGTTCCTGGAGTTGAGGATATTCAGGATTTGGTTGAAGACGTCCTCATAAGGAATGGTTTTTCGGATGTTGCTAAGGCGTACATACTCTACAGGAATCAGCGGACGGAGCTGAGGGAGGCAAAGAAGTTTCTTGGCGTCTGGGACGACTTGAAGCTTTCCCTTAACGCTGTGAGAGTGCTCGAAAAGAGGTACCTTTTGAAGGATGAGAAGGGGAGGGTCGTGGAGACGCCGTCTGAGATGTTCGGGAGGGTGGCTAGGAGCATAGCGCTGGCGGACAAGAGGTATGGAGGTGACGTGGAGGAAACAGCTAGGCGCTTCTACAGGGCGATGACTAGCCTCGAGTTCCTGCCTAATTCGCCTACGCTGATGAACGCTGGAACTGATATTGGGCAGCTCTCGGCTTGCTTCGTCCTTCCAGTTGAGGACTCCATTGAGGGGATCTTTAACGCGTTGAAGTACATGGCGCTGATACATAAGTCTGGCGGGGGCACTGGGTTCTCCTTTTCACGGCTGAGGCCTAAGGGGGACGTAGTTAGGTCTACTGGCGGCGTCGCAAGTGGCCCAGTCTCCTTTATGAAGATATTCGATGTTGCGACCGAGGTTATAAAGCAGGGGGGAAGGAGGAGGGGGGCGAACATGGGTATCCTGCGGGTTGACCACCCTGACATAATGGAGTTCGTGACAGCTAAAGGCGAGGAGGGCATACTCTCGAACTTTAACATTTCCGTTGGCGTAACCGACGACTTCATGAGGAAAGTTGAGAGGGATGAGGAGTACGACTTGGTGAATCCGAGGAACGGCGAGGTTGTCAGGACTGTCAGGGCGAGGGACGTGTTCGACTTGATGGTGGCGAACGCTTGGAGAACCGGCGACCCGGGGCTCGTATTCCTAGACGAGATAAACAGGAGGAACCCGACGCCCAGCCTCGGGGTAATAGAGGCGACGAACCCGTGTGGCGAAGTCCCCCTGCTGCCATACGAGTCGTGTAACCTCGGCTCCGTCAACCTTTCCAGGATGGTTTCTAAGGGCGACATTGACTGGGAGCACTTGGGTGAAGTGGTCAGGCTGGGAGTCCACTTTTTAGATAACGTGATAGATGTTAACAATTACCCTCTCCCTCAAGTGGAGGAGATGACGAAGGCTAACAGGAAGATCGGGTTGGGCGTAATGGGCTTCGCGGAGATGCTCATACAGCTAGATATTCCATACAATTCAAAGGAAGCCCTTGAGGTCGCTGGTAAGGTTATGAGGTTCATCTCGGAGGAGGCGAGAGCCAAGTCTGTGGAGCTTGGGGAGGAAAGAGGGTCCTTCCCGAACTTTGAGAGAAGCGTATGGGCGAGTAGTTATGGAGCTATGAGGAACGCGACTGTTACATCCATTGCCCCGACGGGAACGTTGAGCATAATAGCTGGGACGTCGAGCGGAATAGAGCCGTTATTTGCCGTTGCCTTCGTCAGAAACGTGATAGGGACAAGGCTCGTGGAGGTAAACACCTTGTTCGAGAGGATGGCTAGGGAGAGAGGGTTTTACAGTAGGGAGCTTATGCTGAAGATAGCTAAGGCTGGGACGCTTCAGAACGTTGAAGGTGTGCCGGATGACGTTAAAAGGGTTTTCGTCACGGCGCTTGATATAGAGCCAGAGTGGCATGTGAAAATGCAGGCGGCGTTTCAGGAGTACGTGGATAACGCCGTGTCGAAGACCGTTAACTTACCCCACGACGCGACACTTGAAGACGTGAGGAAGGTCTTTATGCTCGCCTACAAACTTAAGTGTAAGGGCATAACAATTTACCGTTACGGCAGCAAGAGGGAGCAGGTACTTTACCTCGGCGTAACTCCAGGAGAAGGGGAGGAGAAATACGTGGTGGCGGACTCGGAGTACTCGGGTGGTTGCCCAGCTACAGTATGCCCCTTCTGAGGTGCCGCCACTTGGGAAAGTGCTACATTCACCTTTACACTGGAGATGGAGAAGGGAAGACGCTAACAGCTATAGGTGCAGCGGTTAGGGCGCTAGGTCATGGTTTCAGCGTGTTTATCGTTCAGTTCATGAAGGGGAGGAAGGATGTCGGGGAATACCTCGCCATGAAACGATTTAAGCCGATGTGCAAGGTATACCAATTCGGACGAAGGGAGTTTGTGGACCTTGAGAAACCCCACCCCATAGATTACGAGTTGGCGAGAGAGGGGTTAAGCTTTACCCGGAAACTTCTCAAGAGAAAAAAGCCTGACGTGCTAATACTGGACGAGATCAACTTGGCTGTAGCGGTAGGTTTACTGAGACTCGACGACGTACTCATGCTGTTAGAGGAAGCCAAAGATTGCTTACTCGTAGTTTTAACGGGAAGACGGGCACCGAAAGAACTCGTTGAGAGAGCGGACCTGGTGACTGAGATGCGTGAAGTGAAACACCCATTAAAGGCCGGTATAGATGCTAGAAGGGGAGTGGACTACTGACGACAAGATACAAACGAGTTGAGGAGTCAAAAATATAAGTGGAACTACACTCAAAGTTCATTATTAAAGCGTGAGATGGTGTATCGAGATGAGAGGAGAAAGTAATTGGATGGTCAGGGAGCGCATAGAGTTCTACTTGAAGCTTATGAATTTAAAGTTCGAGTGGTCTGATGAGCACAACGCCTTCTTGGTTCCGTACGAGATTTCCGGGCACAAGCATGTGATCGTGATAAGCTGGTCTAACACTTGGCTCGTTATAAGGACGGGAATAATGAAGAGTGACGAGGTGCCCCAAAGATACAAGGAGGAGCTTTATAGGAAGCTTCTCCAGGCGAACCATGACTATTACGAGTTCGCCTACGACATGGATGAGGAGGGAAACATAGGAATTAGTGAGGACATATTTATTCCAGCCCTCACGTTTGACGTTTTCTGGGAGGAGTTCAGCGTCATACCTCTTGCTGTGAAGTACTTCTGGGAAAGGATAATTCCAAGCATAGGTGAGGCAAAGACGCCTAGCAGAACAGACTGGATATATGTTTGAGGAGGCACTTTTCTCGTACCCGGCTGTGTGGGTCAATCACTGTTTTTCATGCTGAAGTTGGCGTATTACAGTAGTTGCTGGATTATTTTGAGGTGGTTTTTGGAGGCGTTATCCCGGTTGTTTTTGTAAGCCTGTTTCTCTTAGATCTATTTTTGAATAAATGGTCATTTATAATTAGTTGGCTGATCTCCCTTATTTTTCATTTTTCGAAAATCTTTTTATTTAATGCAATTTTTTCGAGGCAAAAAAGGTAATACTGAAAAGGAAAGTAGATTGCCTTCAACAATTCCTCACAAGACAACTGCTTCATCTTCGAGAGGAGACTGTGATGACGGCAAAAGTAGCCGAGTAGAGTCATTGCAGTAAGTCGGTAATAACGCACCACCTTTTTACTCTAAAAACGCTAGGAACTAAAAGGCAAGTGGAAAAGAAAGGTTAGTGAATTATAGAAGGTTGTTTTCCTAGAAAGTTGTCCCCCCCAACGCCTCTCCTCCCTTTTTTCTCAGGCCCTTCTCTTGACTGGAACCTATCTTTAGGGGAGATAGAAGAGACTCCGGAAGGATGTTACCTCAGTATTATCTGGGAGGTACGTGGGTGTTTTTTTGATGTTACGGTAAATACTCGGTTTTCGAGTACGAAGTGTCGAGGCGTTTTTCTTTGGTGGCTTTGTAGTACTCGCATTTCGCGTATAGTCGCTTTTTCCCGTGAGTAATGGGGGTTCTTTGCCGTGTTTTTTGGCGGTTAGAGATATATACTTTGGATTTGTGTCATGGTACTCGGTGTTTGAGTATGGTTTGGCTGCGCGTGGTTAAGAGGCCTAGGCTGCTTGACCCCCGACACTTCCTTCAGTACTGCTTTAGGACGGAGGAGCAGGTTCAACAAGCAAGGAAGATTTTGAGGGAGATCGCGGCGAGTGGGGAGATACCTGACAGTGAGTGGAGGCGTTTTTTGGTGTCAAGTCCTGGTCTCTATACTAAGGTTATGAAGGCGTTAAGGGAGCTGGGATTAGTTGAGAAGAGGGAGGGGCGTTTTGCTCTCAGCAAGGAGTTTTCGGTTAGTTTGAGGAGGTTTGCGGACTACTGGGAGGAGGTTTATGAGAGCGTGAAGAGGGGGGAGCGCGTCGAGTTTTGATTGCCTTCTTTTGCCTTTAACGTGTTACGTTTGTTGCCTTCTATTTCCTTCAAAAAATAGAATGGTTTTTCGATAAAAAGAAAATTAGTGGGTGAATGAGCGTAGCGGTTTGGTTTAGAATGTAAACTATGGTCTGCCTCCGAG
>JAHLWW010000062.1 GCA_019057715.1 Candidatus Jordarchaeum sp. JNZ_1113 | reverse complement strand
GTGTTAATGGGATCTTGACCACGGCGGGCTCCAAGGGAACCTCCTGCTCAATAGAGACCTCAGCAATTTTTCTCGCCGCCATCCTACTTTCAGGCGGAACAAGAACTGTGAGGCTGCCCCCGGCCACTTGAGCCTGGCATGCAAGCCGGTATCCTGAGCTGAGCTCTTCACTTTTAAGGTGTTTCAGCTCCACGCTCGTCGGGGAGTTAAGCTTCGCGTTCCCACCTGTTATGACTACCTTGCACTTGCCGCAGACTCCCTTTCCGCCGCAGTCAGACCTCAAACTGACGTCTGCGTTCCTAGCTATCTCCAGTATGCTTGCCGGCTGTGACCTAATTCTCCTGCCTTCAGGCTCAAAAGTCACCGTGACGCTCATTTTTAATCCTCAGAACTCTATGAATTCCTTCATTCGGTAAGCGTACCTGAATGACGTGGTTATCGTGTGGACTGCCGGGAAGACCAACTTGCAGTCCTCTATTGGCCCGTAGAGGACGAAGTTTGAGCCTAGGATGAGCTGCATCACATTCGCAGTTATGGCTGCCGACTTCACTGCCTCCTTTCCTAGGAGGTTCTTCAGGCCGCTCCACGTCGCCACAGCGTTGTGGGCTCCGGAGCCACAGGGCAGGCCATGCCTCCTCTTTATTTCGACCGCTGCTATTGTTGCAGGGGTGAGGCTTGGGACATCCATAACAAAGGTGTCAACGAGCTTTTTCGTGACGCCAGCAGCCTCAGCCCTTGGCAGCAGCTTCTCCAGGACTTCCACCCTCGCCCTGCTGCTCATCACGTTCCTCGTGTAAGTTAACAGTATAGATGCTTCAACTCCGCTCTCTCTCAGCGCGGCAAGCTCGGAGTCCTTGGATTCGGCTGAAAGAGAATTATAGATCATCCTCCTCTCTGCTCCTATTTCCCTGGCGAACCTTGGGGCGTAAAGCTTCACTTCCAGCGTGGGGGAGTCGACGAGAAAAGGCTTACTTGTGGCGTCAGCCACGAACTCGATGTATTTTCTCGCAGCCTCTTCTGTTGAAGCCACGACGTCCACCAATCCCGGTAGCCCCGTCTTGTCGCTTAGCTCCTCCATCTCCTTCACAAGTCTCTCTGCCTCCTCCCTCTTGAATGCTCCTTTCTTCTCGTCCTCAACAATCTTGTGCTTGCTGTAGAACATGCTTCCCACGAGGACTATGGGGTTTTCCCCAGGCTGGCCGCCGAACTTTACTCCGGCGACCTCGAACACCCTTTGCTCGGTTTTGAAGCGTATCATTTCAACCACCACTCTTAAGGAGTTTTCTTGTGCCTAACACAACGATGAGCGTTGAAGCTAAATGAAGCACTGTGAAGAGCAGTATTGAGCCAAAATATGTTCCGGTGACATCCCTTATAAATGCTCCAATGTAGGGGCCTATCACTGATGAGAGAGCTATCGATGAGTTGAGTATCACGGTTATCCTGCCAGCAGCTTTTCCGCCGAAGAAGGATGGAACCGCCGCGAAGTGAACCGTTGGCTCTCCGCCTAGGGCAAAGTATACCACGACTCCTAGAACGAATAATAGGGCGAGGTTCGTGTATCCGAGGTAGAACGCCATGCAAGCTACGCCCGCGAGCGTGTAGACTATTGGTAAGGTTCTGAGTGGACCGCCTATCCTGTCGTTGAGGCTTCCCCAAGTTAGCGCTCCGAGCGCGTTGGCTACCGCAGTTATGCTCATGAAGAACGGAACCACAGTGTTTGAAGTATAGCTTACCACGTAGTTTGCGAGGATGACGAGTTCATTCGTCGTGAAGTAGCGCATGTAGCTTACTAGGCTAGCGTCAATCCCGACGCTCCTAGTCAGCCCCTCAACGATTATTGTGGCCACGTTCAGTATGAAGAGGAACCAACCTATCGCCGTCGCCACCATTATCGCGAATAGGATCCAGAATCGCTTATCTCTGACAGCATCTCTAAGAGCAACTTCTGCAACGGCGACAGCTGATCTTTCACCAGCATTGTTGAGCTCACTAGGGGTCCATCCTTCAGGCGGGTTCCTCCATAAGGCGACACCCACACCGTAAGCTAGAATTAAGACAATTATTCCTAGCGCCACGAATGCGTCGGCCATCCCTCTCCTAAGGGGATAGTATAGGAGTAACGTGAGAAGTTGCTGCGGCAGAGTGGAAGAGGCCACCACGCTTAGGGTTAGTAGCGGGGCGTCGGAAGCGCTTCTCGACAATATGATGTACGCTACGAGTGGAGCCAGTAATGCGGGGGAAAGGTTTTGCCCCGCAATGGTTACGCCGAAGGCTCTACCGGGGCGGTCAACGAACCACTTGCCAACGAGTCCGGGAAAGGTTCCTACAAATAAGGCGACGCCGGCACCAATGAGGAATGAGCCAATGTACCAGTAGGTTTTCGCGTCCTCCCAGAAGTAAATGGTGAACATACGTGAGACGACGAGCGCGCCAGCTAGGAAGACGAGGCCCGACGCAGCCATTGGGATCTTGGGCCCGACACGGTCTACGGCGAAGCCCGCCGGAATCTGGAAGAGGAGCAAGGCAACCCCCATCAGCGAGGCGGAGAGAGCTATAGGGGCGACCTCACTTAAGCCGTAGACCTGCATCATGTAAGGGTAGAACTGGCTCCATATGAAGGACACAACGGTAAATAGCGCCAAGATTGATGCGGACAGCGGGTAGAACCATCTGCGGTATCCACTAGCACTAAATCCTACCTTCATTTTTTAACCCTCCTTTAAGGATAAAAAAGTTAAGAGAAAAGGGGGAAGTTTAGTATTTACCGTATTTTTTAATTGCTTCGACCATTGCTTTCAGGTTTTCTGGCTTTACGTCCCTTGAGAGCCCGCCGTCAACCCCTGGCCATATCATGAATCCGCCTTCCTTCACGTCTTCGAGGAGCTTCTTCATGTACTCCTCGACCTTCTGCGGTGTTCCGCCGATGAGCAACGCGTTCGGTGGTCCGCTTACGAGTATTACGTGGTCTCCTGCCACTTCTCTGACCTTTCTTGGATCTGTTTTCTCGAAGACGCCGACAACCTTCTTCTTCGGAAGCTCGCGGAGCGTTTCCAGGTGGGCGTCATGCCTTCCTTCGAAGAGGACAACTGGTGTTTGCCCCATCTTGATAACTTCCTCGAAGACCTTTTTCAGGTATGGCCAGTAGAACTCGTTGTAGAGCTTCGGGTTTAGGTACTCGTTGAGGTGGAGTGGGAAGAAGCACTGGACTATGTCTGTCCCAAGCTGCTTCTTAACCTCTGGCGGTATGGCGCCGGATATCGCGGCGGTCTTTACGAATACCGGCGTCAGCGCTTTGACAGCCGCCTCTACCTTGTCAGGGTGCCTGTAGAGGTCGAGCACAACATTCTTCACGTCCCTTAGAAAGTCGCCGATGAAGTCGAGTGGAGCGTATGACCACGACATTGGTATTGCTGGGTAGCCGAGGCCGATCAGTCCGACAATGAGGTTGTTGAAGAACGAGGTGTAGCGCTCAACTTCCATTCCGAACTTCGCAAGCGTGGCGTTGTACTCCGGCGAGCCGACGTCCCTTAGCCCTTCGCACATTCTCGGAAGGATGACTCTGTGTATGAAGTCTAACGGGTTCTCAGCCAGCTGCTCGTACTCCTCGACCTTCATTAACTCTTTCCCTATGAACTGGGGATGAGCGTTCTCAGCTAGCTCAATTCCCGGCCACCGGGTGTAAACGTCCCTGAGAACTTCATGGAACTTGCCGACGAGGAACCTTGAGGATACGCCTACCTCGGGCTGCTTCTCCATGAAGGCGGTGCAGAGTATCATTCCTTCCAGTCCCGCTATCACAGCCCACAGGTCGAAGTCGAAATCCCTCGCAACCTTGAGTGCTGCCTCCCTGCACTTCCCATAGTCGAAGAGAACCTCCCTTGTCGTGTAGCCAGCGTATGCCCCATGCCACACTGCGGTTGCAGCGTATATTGGCACCCTGTCCGGCTCCTTTCCCCTCATCACCGCTTCAACTCTTTCAAGTCTCTCCTTGTAGAGTTGCATTGGATCAGCCACCTATGCCACCCCCGCCAACTCCTTTATCTTGCGCACTCCAACAGCTGCGTCGTCAGCCCACTCGTCGGCTCCAGTGTACTCCTTGACCTCCTCGCTCGTTCTTCCCCCACCGATAATCACCTTTACCTTGTCCCTCAGCCCGGCAGCCTTAATCTCCTCAATAGTCTTCTTCATTGATTCTATGGCTTCCGTTAGTAGGCCGCTCAGTCCGACTACTTTGGGTTTATGATTCCTTATCGCTTCAACGAACGCCTTTGGAGGCTGGTCGACTCCGAGGTTAACTACTTCGAATCCCTCAGCTTCGAGGAGGGCTGTGACTATGCTCAACCCTATGTCGTGGACGTCGCCCTCAACAGTCCCCACGACCACCTTACCCTTGCTCACGCCTTTCTTTTTGCCCATGACGGGCCTCAGCAAGTCCATGACCTGCTTGAGGATCTCGCCCGCCATTATGAGGTCAGAGACGAAGTAGCGCCCTTCCTCGAACCTCTTTCCTATAATGTCCGTCGCCTTCCTAACGTCATCAAGAATGGTGAATGGGTCTTCCTTAGCATCGACCCGTTTTCTTGTTAGCTCGAGAACCCTTGCCTCGTCAAGGTCGGCTAACGCCTTAACAAACTCCTCGCCCGCCATCCTCAATCACCCGAAGGTAATATAAAGAGATTAAAGATTAAAATGTATTTATGAAGTAGTTCATAAAAAAGGTCAGTTTCTAACTTTTATGAAGAGTTTCTCGGTTGTGGACTCTATGGTGACATCTATGCCCAAAGCTTCGAATATGCATTTCACTATGAGCTTCGTTATGACAAGTATTTCGGGCGGTGTCTGTAAGACGAAGTCCGACGACCCCACTTTGGTTACGGTTCCGGCCCCTGCAAAGTCCAGCATCCAGAGGACGTCCTGGGTCTTCTTAACCGGGCTTTCATTGTCCTCCCAGTGGTAAGCATACTTAAAAAGGCGAGCCGTGCTCTGGATCGCCGTCAGAAACTCCTTGTCCTTCTCAAGCTCGTCTGGGTCGATTTTCTCCTGAAGCTTCTTGACGAGAACCCTGTAAAGCTCCCTGTCTATCACCGCGAACTGCCTCTCCTCAACACCGTGAATGTGTAGAGCGAGCCTATCAATATCACTAAAGTACTTCTTGTAGTCACCTATCCCGGATTTTTCAGCCGCCTTAACCAAGTTATAGTAAAAGCGGAGAGCATCCCTAAGAACCTGGCTTACACTTCCCTCAGTTACCTTCCTCAAGTAATCAATCAATTTCAGGTCGAAGTCATCTAAAGCAATGGTGACTCTACGAAAAATCTTGGGCAAAGTATCCCTCCAAAATAAAATCAGCATTCATTTCAATTAAAAATCTTGGTTAACAAATTTTTATCTTTTCATCTTTATTTTTCTTTAAACGGTTATTTTTATTCGGAGGGGAAGGGCGCATAAGATTTACCCGGCGCTGAGCTTCCTCTTTTCGAGGAGACCGATCTTCACGGTATGAAAAGGGTTTTGACGCCGTGTTTTGCCGCGATGCCCGCCTGCACCCTGTCGCTGGTTGCAAGTTCCCCCAGCTTTTCGGCTAGAGCTATGTAGAGGGAGTCGTAGACAGCCACGTTCTCTGTTAAGGATATCACGTATGCTCTCTCCAAGTAATTTACTTCAGGCTCCAGCACGATGACTTCTCCTTTCACGAGTTCCATTAAAGCCTTGAACAGTAAGTGTGCACGCGCCTCGTCAATGACTTTCGTCACTTTAGCATGCTTCCACAGCACATTGGAAACCTCTTTTACTATGAGGTCCACCGAGTAGAGGGGGCTTCTGGTTTCCAAGAGACTTCTTACGTTACTCCATCCCTTTTCCTTGAGGAGAAACTTTGCTAGAGAGGAGGCGTCAATGGCTATCACGGTCTTCCCTCAGGAGCTTAACCACTGTTCCCTGCGGAAGCTCAGGTAAATCCTCAAGTATTTTGTCTATTTTCTCCAACAACCGCTTCTTCTCCAACTCTGCGACCTTGGCCTCCACGAACTTCCTGACCTCATCGCTCCAGTTGACCTCACCCTTAAAGACGTCCATTCTCTCCTTTAACTCCCTCGGAATCCTGAAGGAAACGGTCACGCTCAATCGAACACCTCGACGCGACATGGAATCTCCGCAATACAAATTTTGTAACACGAATAATAAGTTTTTTGTATTACTTATCATATAAAAACCGGTAAAAAAGCGTTGTTTCTATTCGGCATGTTTAATTTAACAGTAATAGTGAAGTTTTTCTGCTTAACACTGCTTTGGAGAGTGGAATCGTGAGTGCCGGGAGAATCGTGATAGCAGTTGACTATTTCAGGTGCAGTGGATGTAGGCGCTGCGAAGTGGTCTGCTCCATTCACCACGAAGGACGAATATGGCCTGAGGCATCAAGGATAAGGGTTTTCGCTCCGTCCCCGGGAGTCGAGGTTCCACACGTCTGTGTTCAGTGCGACGAGCACCCGTGCGTCGACACGTGTCCAGCTAAGGCGCTAAACGTGGACGAAAAGACAGGCGCCATAATCGTCAGTGAAGAGTGCACAGGTTGTGGAGGATGCATAGAGGCGTGCCCGGGCTCAATACCACACCTCCACCCTGTAACGCGGAGGGCAATCATATGTGACCTCTGCGGAGGAGAACCCTTATGCGTGAAGGCTTGTAGCGAAGGTGGATGGAACGCCCTAAAGATTATTCAAAGGGAAGAAAAAGACAAGTATGGCGTAAAACCCCGAGAACCGATGGAAATAGCCAAAGAACTTGCTGCCAAACTTTTCGGTGAGGAAGAAGGAAGAAGACTGCTAAACGCAAATGCCTAATATGCCCCTACCAATTGCCGTTTAGTAGGGTAATGCTTTAGGGTTGAAGCGCCATTTTCTTCCCTCTTTTCTTAGGCTGTATTTTTCTTTGATTTCGCTGTAGACCCGCTTAACTTTCTCCCATGTTCCATCGTCCACTAAAGGGACTCCTTCAAGTATGGCGTCTAGGATGGCGAAGCAAGGCCTCCTAACGGCTTCCTCCAGTTCCTCCACGGTGTAAGCTAGGGCTTGAATGGGGAACTTAGCGTATTGGCCTACGGATTTCAACCGTTCAAGCCACCCGTCAGGTAGCTTTCTGCACACGAGGATCATGTCGACGTCGCTAAGCTGTGTAGCGTCCCCTCTTGCATGGCTTCCAAAAACCACCGCAACCCTCAAACCGTACTCCTCATCTACCCTCCTAAGGAATTCCTCGATGCTCTCAACATGCTTTTCAAGCGATTTTAGACTTGCAGTAGTGGAGTATTTTTTCAGCATTTTTCACAGCCTCTTCAGCCATTTTCTTCGTGTAGTGGTCCGAAGGGGTTCCTGACGCGAAGGCATTAGGGTAGCGGGGCGGAATATAGTGATGGTCGAGCTCTTTCGCGAGCTCCACAAGCTCCTCCGGTAGCCCCGCGTCCTCAGCCAGCAAACCCACACTGTGACCCCTCTCCTCGACACCCATAAACTGTAAGAGTGCTTTCACAGCCTTTTCGGCAGCCTGCTGGGAGGCGAAGCACGCCCATTCAAAGTATCCTTCCGCTAGATCCCTTTTCGCCTTCTCTAGATCCCTCTCCGCCTGCCTAAGCCAGTCCATGTGACGCCGCACGGCACACCCCCTCAAATTCACACATACGCAACTCACATTAAGAAAAACGAGTCATTTTAATTTTCTCTCCTTACTCGTGAGTGGAAAGTCAACCAGCAACTAAAGCACTTATATTTCTTTGAGCTCTAAGAAGTGGAGGAAGTTAAGAAAAAGGAGACGAATTCAAGGCGAAGCGCCACTTTAGATAAAACAAAATTTCTGCCTTATTTTATTTTTATTATGTCGGTTAGGGTTTCCTGCGCTTCCCTGAATTCTTCCCTCGTGTAGCATAGTATGTCAAAACCCATGTTTCGAGGTGCGAGCCTTCTGAGGTAGGCGAGCCTTTCCCACGGCTTCATCCCTACCAGCCTGTCGGTCACAATGATTATGTCGACGTCACTGTCGATCAGGTAGTCGCCTCTGGCGAGGCTTCCGAAAAGGTAAGCTTCAAAGTCGTCTTGGAGTTCAACTCTAAGGCGCTCTAGAAACTCCTCTATGGCAACCCTAAATTTTGGCTCCAATTTTTCCGGCAACCGCACTCAGAACCCCCCTAGAGGCCTCAAGACACCTCTCAGCCTGCTCCTCACCTATCTCAGCTGACGGCCTCCTCAAACCAGCGTTAGGATACCTCGACTGAGTATAGTAGGCTGAAAGCTCAGGAAGCCTCCTTTCAACAACATCGCCCAGCGCCAGCTCCTCCCTCACCTCCTCGTAAAGCTCGACCAGGTCATGTGACCTGTGCACTACTCTCTTCAAGTGTATGATGAGGGCTTTAAGCGCTTTCTCCGCAGCCTGCTGAGAGTGAAAACAGGAGTGAGCATACCGCCCAAGCCTAAAGAGCTGCTCGGCGGTCTCAAGCTCCTCCCTCGCCTCCTCAAACCAGTCAAAAACATCCCGCCTAACCAAAACAACACCCCAATTAACAATGCTCAAGTCACAGAGATACTTTAACATTTCTACGCAAAACAAAGAAAAACCCTTCCGAGAACTTTTCCATCGAGCACGCGCTCTTCCCTTCCGAGAAACTGGCAGCTCACTAGCCGGCAAGAAAGGCTGCCCACGGGAAGCATTCAACCAAACAACTTTAAATTGTAAATTATAAATTTAGTTAATGGTGATGGTATGGATTACACGACGATAACTCTTTCGCTCAAAACAAAGAAGGCACTGGAAAAGTTGAAAGGAGAGAGGACCTGGGACGAGTTTTTACTCGAGATGGCGGCCGAGTACAGGAAAGCCAGGGCTGAAAGGGTAAGGGAGTATATTCGGAAATACGCTGTGACTGAAGAGGAGGAAGCCGCCATACTGAGCGGCATAGAGGAGGACAGGGAACTGTGGAAATAAACTCAACGGTAATCCTAGACACAGATGTATTGATAGATGCACTTAAAAAGGGAACCATGGTGAAGCTCGTAGAGCTCTTCGACATCGGAATCACACAGATCACACTATATGAATACCTTAGGGGAGAACTCCTCATAGGGAGGAACGCGCAGGAACAGAAAAAGTTCCTCGAAGAAATACTAACAGTTTACACTCTAAATAATGACTCGGTACTTAAAGCCGGCGAGATCTGGTCAGCCCTCAGAAAAGAAGGAAACCCCCTCTCAAGCAGAGACGTGTTCAATGCGGCAATAGCAATCACCGAAAAAACACCATTCACAACACAGAACACCAAACACTACCAGAGACTCGAAAAGTTCGGCCTAAAACTCATTTCATGGACTGTGCTCAAAAACAAGATCACGTAAACCAAAAAAGCCACAATCAACTACAAAGAAAAATCATATCCCCCCTCTTCAACTTCAACGAAATCAACACTTACTCCCCCTTTAAAGGTCCACCAATTCAACTTTAACACTTAAAAATATGC
>JAHLWW010000061.1 GCA_019057715.1 Candidatus Jordarchaeum sp. JNZ_1113 | reverse complement strand
GATGGAACTGGTTGAGGAGGCTAAGGGGGCTGAGGTCACCCGGTTAAAGTTATTTGATGATAGGGGAGTTGTGTATGGGGAGCCGTCAGAGGTTGAAGTTGACCTTCTTATTAAGGATAACGTTCACATGCTGATAGAGATTAAGTCGAGGGTCCGGAAAAGCGACGTTGCAGAAATACTCAGAGTTGGTAGTCTCTACGAGGAAAAGAGGGGGGTTAAGCCGCGTTTGATTTTAGTTGCACCAACAATTGATAATAACGCTTACGAACTTGCCGCCAGGCAAAACATCAAGGTCTACACTTATCATGCCGAATTATAGAGGCTTATACGCAGGAAGCAAGTTAGTTAGCGCAATAATATTAAGCTTAAACGTACCCATCCATGCGTTTTGGATCTTGTAGATTTTTGCGTGAATATTGCTTTTAAGCACGTTACTGCTGATTTAGATTCAATACCGATTCCCTTTAAAGGCTCATGAAGAAGTTTTCTTGTTACCGCGTTTAAAGTTAAGGTCTGAGAGTATAGATGCTTTGTTGAGCGCGTAAGACGTTTTCGTTGCTTTAGCGTTACTTTGTAAGGGAGGTTTATTTGGTGGTGGATAGCTGTTTTTATTTATTAGAGGTGAGGTGGCTTGTTCTCACCAAAAAACAGAAATTACGTTTTTCCTAAATTATTTGATGAGAGGTGAGATTTTGGATCCTTACTCAAAGATTATGGAGACCTTGGGATTTCCAGGATCTGAGCTTTTAAGGAGGATTCTTAGTTTTCTCATGGATGAGGAGGAGGCTAGGGTTGCGGCTGCTCTGCCCGGGAGCGTGGATGAGGTCGCTAGTAGGACGGGGCTCCCCGTTGAAAGGGTTAGAAGGGTCCTTGACGGATTGTTCTTTAGGGGTGTGGTTTTTCCGAGGGATTTTAAGGTGCGAGATTACTTTAGGTTTGCGAGGGACATAATTCAGCTTCACGATGCGACACTCGCAACCAGACAGCTTGACCCTGAAAGGGGACGAGAATTTGCAGCTCTCTGGAAGGAGTTTGGCGATAAGGAGTACTACCCCAAGTTTGGCCAGTTGATAAAGGCGACGGGGATGAAGGTTTGGAGGGTGCTTCCCGCATACAAGGCTGTTAAAGACTCACCCGACCTTTTGCCATGTGAAGATATAAGAGAGATACTTAAGGCTAATAGTAGGATAGCGGTTGTTCCGTGCTCGTGCCGGACTGTTTCAAGATTGGCGGGTGACGGGTGTCGCTATACTGATGAATCAAAGACATGGCACTGTATTCAAGTAGGGAGGGGGGCAGAGTACGTGTTGGAGAGAGGGTCGGGAGTGGAGCTCAGCTTGGAGGAAGCGTTGAAGCTTATCGACAAGATAGAGGAAGACGGTTTAATACATACTTGGGGTAACACGGCTGAGATGAGCGGAAGAGGTCTCACGGTCAACTGTAATTGCTGCAGCGATTGCTGCGAGTTCTTCATGTTTCTCAAGGGGGCCAACATACCCGTAACTAAGGCAGCCCTTGAGAAGAGCAGGTGGCAGGCCTTTATTAATGAGGAGAAGTGTAAGGGGTGTCAGACGTGCGTCGAGAGATGCCACTTCGAAGCCATCGAGATGCATAAGCCTGAAGGGAGCAGAAAGTACAAGGCGCGGGTTATACCAGAGAACTGTTTTGGCTGCGGCGTCTGCGCTGTCGGTTGTCCCGAGGGAGCGATAATGCTCAAAGCCGTGAGGCCGCCTGAACATATACCCGGAGCTAAGACATAAACGATTTTTTGTTAGAAGGAGGGCGTTTTTAGGTTTCTCGTTGGAGGCGTATGGTCTTGATTAGGGATGGAATTCTCGCGAGAGGTGAGCGCAAGGAGAAGAACTGGAAGGATACAAAGTTCGGTATTCCTTACGGTAAGGCTGTTGAGAGGTTTAGGCGGGATGTTGCAGTTAGACCAGACTTTGACCCAGCGTCTGTCTTCGTGTGGGGTGTCTTCATGGCTAAGGCTTTACTTCAAGTGGTGAGGGACGTCGAGGAAACACTTGGACCCGAGGGGCAGAGGGTTGTCAATGAGGCGCTGAGGAAGGTTGGCTATGAGGCTGCAAGGGAGATGTTTGAGCACGCTGATTTTCCCGAGGGGACAAGTGAAATAGAGAAAGCAAGCTTTTGCGCAACGGCCATAAACACTATTTTGTGGACCTCGGTGGAAAAACCTGAGATCCTAAACGAGGACGAGGCGATGTTCGACATACTCTGGTGTCCTCTTCAGGACGTTTATGCTCCATTCGACTGCAGAATCCAGAGGTACCTAGTTGAGGGAATAATGAGGTTTCTCAGAGAGAAAGGAGGCGTAGACTTCGACGTTAAGTTCGAGTGGATAATACCAGCTGGCGCCGAGACGTGCCGCTTCAGAATATGGAGGAGAAAGGAGGGAGAGGAGCCGCAGTGGGAAAAGTACTCGCAACTACTTGCAGAGAGAGCGTTGAGGAGGTGGAGGGAGAAGCAGGGTGGCTCCGGGGGGAGCTAGCGATCACTCCTCCAGGTGCTTCCGGATTTCTATCCATGTTCCAGCCTCTAGAAAGCTGCCTTCCACGTTTTCTTCCATCTCCTTGAACATTTCGTATGGGACAGTGAATGTTAGGATGTCGTCTCCGAGGAGGGTTCTAACATTCATTCTCGCGTCCAAGTCGGTTAACCCGATTACTGCCCTCTGCCTCTCCGATGCAGCCTCCTTGTAGGCGTATACTCCAATCTGGTGGCATCCTGCCCCCATGGGGGCGATGACGTTGTCACAGCTGTCCCTGCCATAGTTCGCTAGCACTATGAGGGCAGAGAGCTGGTGCGGGTTGACCACGAAAACAACCACCACGAACTCCTCATCTACTCCAACTCTGCTCAGCGGCTTAAAAACAACGTAGCTTTTCGGAAGGTCTATTACTGGTAGTTGGTCGAGGAAACGTTTAACCAGGTCAGGCGTCTTCTTGTACCTTTCCCCATGAACAATCTTTTCAAGCCTAGACCCCTCAGCTTTAATCTTCTTTAAGATCTCCCTTCCCCTTTCCCACTGCTCAAACCCAATGGATAAAAAGTAGCAGAAACCCTCTAATCCCCCGGGGAACTTCTCATACCAGTTTCCGAAGCCCAACCCCGTTGCACCACCCGGACAACCAGCAGTATTCCTATCAAACACAACGGTTTCGCCCATAGCCGCCCTCGCGAGCATCCACATGACGCAACCCCGCTCGCCCTCCCTGAACTGGGCAGCACCTTCAGGTTTCTCGTCGGTCCAGAAAACCGCGACGGGCTCATGCCTCAACCTTAAGGCCTTAGCAATTTTGCTTTCCAACTAAATTCACTTCCTCAATTTTTGCCACGTGAACTATGCTGAAAAGACAAAAATAGTTTTCCAGCTTTGAAGGCTATGCCTGCGCCAAGTGGCGAACAGCCTTAAGTCCCCTTAATTACTTTTCATTTGATGGAGGCGGAAGATTGAGGGCGCTAAATGAGCTTCTGGAAGAAGCTTACCGTAGAGGCTACGAGTACCTGGCGAGGTGGCGGGCATGTGCTCCAACGGTCTTCGCCGCGGTTATGGATACCCTCGGGTATGACGAGGACCCTATTGTCCGCGAAGCGTGGAAGGCTACTATAGGGCTGGCTGGCGGGACAGGAAACATGTCGCTAGGAACGTGTGGGGCGATGGCTGGCGCCGCTGCTGCCATAAGCTTCAGTTTCGGCTTCACACGTGAAGACGTGGAGAGGGATGTTGTGAAGGTGCTTACGGTTAACAGAGCGGTGGCGGAGGTCGGAGAAAAAATGAAGGAGAAGTATGGAGGAATAAGATGTGTGGACGTCCAGTTCCACAACTGGGGGAAGGCTTACATACTCAGTAACCCTAAGGCGCTCATGGAGTTCCTCGGAATGTCGAAGAACGGTAGGGCAATGCCTGAGTGTCAAAGGGTGACTGGAGACCTTACACGGTGGGCTGTTGAAGTGATCATCAAGTGCAATCCAGGGTTCATAAGGAGGAGGGACGCCGGTCTTTAGCTCCCTTAGAAGGTGAAACGAGGAGGCTGTTGCTCTAAGAGGATTTTTCAATTGCCATAATGTGCGGTGGCACACAAACCTTTTCTTTTCATTTTTCTTCCTTTTCTTTGTCTTGATCTCGCTGAGGGGTGAAAGTATGCCTTTGAAGATGGATGAGAGGGAGACTATGACTCCGAGGGAGAGGGTTGAGGCTGCTTTAGCCTTGAAGGAACCGGACCGTGTTCCTTTTATTGCGGACTTTCACGCAGCGCAGGCTTTACTGACAGGGATGACCATAGAGGAGTTCTTTTTCGACGTAAGGAAGTCCTATGAAGCGACGAAAAAAGTTTGGAGTATGTTTGGAGGATTTGACATATACTCGGGCTGCTCCCCGATACTCATCTACTACCTACCATGGCCTAACTCGCATAGCATGCTCTACTTTGACTGGCAACTACCTAAGGGGAACACACCTGAACAAATGATTGAAAGAGAGATAATGAAAAGGGAGGACTACAGGCTCGTAATGGATAAGGGCTTCTCTCCATTCAAGAGGAGGCCAGAGCTTGAAAGCGAACTCGTGAAGTACGCTACACAGTACGCAGAACTAGATACCTCTGCTTGGCTTAAGGAAATGGACGTTCTGACAATGGGGCACGCCGTCGTGGAGCCACCGGTTGACGTTATCTCCTTCCTCAGAAGCTTTAACAGGTACCTTCTAGACGTCGTCGAGATTCCCGACACGCTAGTCGCAGCTTGCGAAGCCACAACCGACGAGATGGTGGCGACAATCGACCCACAGATTAGGTTCACGGCGGGAGAAGCGGAGCCAAAAATAGTCGTCTACGGGTTTTCGCGCGTCGCGACAAACATAATTTCACCTAGGAGGTTCGACCTATTCTGGCCGCACATCAAAAAAATAGCCAACGAAATAATAAGGAAAGGATGCATTGTCCTTTTCCACCTAGATAACGACTACACTGCCGTCTTAGACTACTTCACAGAGTTTCCAAGAGGTAAGACATGGTTCCACCTTGACCAGACAGACATATTCAAAGCCAAGGAGGTTCTGGGAGATAGAGCGTGCGTAATGGGAAACATACCGCCACACGTGACAGCACTTGGAGCACCAAAGGATGTCGAGGAGTACTGTAGAAGGCAGATAGAAGGATGTATGGAGGGAGGCGGATACATGCTCTGCTCATCCTGCGTCCTGCCGGACAACATACCCCCAGAAAACCTCAGAGCAATGAAGGAAGCAGTGATGAAGTACGGGTTCTACAGGGCATAGAAGTATAACTGTTAGTTCACCTTAACGCTAAACGTTCTGCAAGGTCACCACCGGCTGGGCTTAACATGGCAACCCAGCGTCCATCCACTCTAACCACGCCTTCAAAATTTATTTCCAGCCTCCTCCTGAATATTGGGCCATTCACGACCAACGTGTGGTACTCGCCGTTTTCCCCGCATAGGTCAATTCCCCTATCCTCGAGGTACTCTATGAACTCCCAGCTCAAGCGGCATCCAGCCCATTCTTCACCTATAAGGTTGGATCGGGCGGAAACTATTACAGCCTCGAAGCCCGCATCGAGAAGGCGAGAAATAACTTCTCTAGGTTTCAATCCCCAGAGAGGTTCAACAGCCTCAACCCCTAACTCTCCGCATACTCGCTCAACCCATTTCCTATGCTCGTCCAAGTAGAGGTCGCCGAAAACGATGCCACGGACACCTTGAGGAATGAGTGAACGAACGGACTTCTTGAAGTTTTCCTCGTAGTCCTCCCAGGTTGTTTCAACCTGCACGAGAGGGATGCCTACAAGTTCAGCCTGAAGACGCACAAGGTTGACGCTCACACCATGAGAACGGACTCTTCCCTCATAGACAAAGTTTATCAGGTGCGATATCCTGAGACCACTACACATGGCCTCATAACACGCAAGGCAGCTATCTTTTCCACCGCTCCAGGAAGCAACGTAACTCAACCCTCAACCCTCAAAAACGAGGAAAAAAGAGAGAGAAATTTAGACGTTCACGTTCTCTATAATTGTGGCGCCTCCCTGTCCGCCGCCACCGCACAGTGTCGCGCAGCCGTACTTTGCCCCTTCGATGTTGAGTATCCTCGCCAGGGTTCCCGTGATTCTAATACCTGAAGACGCAAGCGGGTGCCCTATGGCTATCGCTCCACCCTTCACGTTTACTTTTTCCGGGTCAAGACCCAACTTCTTTATGGCGAAGAGCGTCACGACGGCGAATGCTTCGTTTATCTCCCAGAAGGCTATGTCTTTAACATCGAGCTTGGCGTGCTTCAATGCTTTGCGGGATGCAGGCACCGGGCCTTCTCCCATAACGCTCGGGTCGACTCCAGCCCAACCCATAGATACGACCTTCGCCATAGGCTCCAGGCCGTACTCCTTCATCTTCTTCTTGGACATGAACATCATTACGGCCGCCCCGGCGTTGAGAGGAGACGAATTACCCGCAGTGATCACACCATCCGGCTTGAAGGCCGGCGGCAATTTCTCAACAGCCTCAAGTGAAGTATCAGGCCTTATTGATTGGTCTGTGTCGATGATCCTCTTGCTACCATCAGGCATCTCGGCTTCGACGGGAACTATCTCTCCGTCTCTTCTCCCCTCAGGGTATCCTGCGCCATTCCTAAAGTAGCCCTCCTTCAGCGCTTGGGCTGCGCGCAGATGGCTCCTAACACCCCATTCGTCTAAGTCCCTCTTAGTCCAGCCAAGCTCATCCTTGTACTTCGCAAAAAGCTTCTCAGCCGTTAGTCCCATGCTCATAGCAGTGAAAAGGTCATACTTAGCTATAAGGTCCTGTCTCGTGAGTAGCGTTGGGGAGACTCCCAAGTGCGGGTTGAGGTCTAGTTGCATTGGGAGGTGAGTCATGTGTTCTATGCCGCACGCTATCGTTATGTCGGAGTAGCCGAGCGCGACCTCCATCACGCATTGGTGCATCGCGGACATGCCTGATATGCAGACCCGCTCCGCTCCTTGAGCTGGAACGCTCACTGGGAGATCGGCGAGTATGTTGACTATTCTGCCGCCGTAGAGCCATTGCTCCTTCATCTGCATGGTGCAGCCAGTTATTATGTCGCCTATCTCTTCAGGGTTTATCCCTGTCCTATCAATCATTTTCCTCACGAGCATCGCTGCCAGGTCTGGCATGTAAACCTTGTTAAAAACATCGGTTTCAGGCTTAGTTGGCCTCGACCTAGAATACGGAGACCGGAGGAAATCCACAATATATACTTCTTCAACCATCTTGAAGCCTCCTTTCGAGACACCATCGAAAGACTCTCTTTATAAAAATTTTGTTTGAAGGGATGAGAATCATAGATTAGCGAATATTTATGAACAGAAGGCGAAAAATAAAAAGGCTATGAGAACTTTCAGGACATAGCAGAACTACAGGTTAAAGACTTCGAAATGGAAGAAAAGTTTTGTTAGTATACTGAGAATTAAAGAAAGGTCTTTGTGTCACTTATCAAGTTACTTATTAAGATGGTTGAAGCGAACTATTTTAGCTTCCAAGTTTTTCGAGAAGCTGCCTAAGTTCGTTTATGGCTTTGAGTGCTAGTTTTTTTAGCGTGAATGACCTCGCTGGAAGTTACTTCTAGGTCCGAGTAGTCCGCTTTGAGCCTTAAATCGTACAAGGTGCGGAGTATTTCTGCCGGCTCTATTGCTCCCACGTTTTCTATGGCATTTGCAAGCTTGTCGTCTCTTCTAGGTACTGGGGCGCCAAGTCTAAACAAAAGCCTTTCGGCGAACCAGCGAACAGCAAAGTAGAATCCTCCCGTAGCTTTGTTGAAACATCCAGCTTCAAGGTCTCTGATGGCTTCGTTAAGCATCAGTTCCCCTTTTCCAGCTTTCCTGGAAGACGCGGATGACATATTCGTCCTCCGCTGTTGTTATGAACGGCGTTATTGTTATGCTTTTCACCTCACGCCCCACACTCCTAGCTACTTCGAGAACCCTAGCCCGCAGCTCAAACCTATCCTCAGCCAAAACAACAAGCACATTCGCCCCCTTCACTTGGGCGTCCTCCCTTGGAGATGCAACCACACAGAGCAGTAGGTTTCCTAGCTCCTGTCTAAGCCTAAATGAGAAAGCAGAAACAGCCTCATCCCACAAACCTCTGAACACATAAAAGCGTGGAGATTCACTAAACAAAACCATGAGAGGACACCACTAAGAGTCTACATTAAAAAAAGGAAGTTCAAGTTAAAAAATATTTAGCTGAGGAAGGGTTGACCATGGTTTTTGGCGGTAAACGTCCTTTTCGGCCTTCAGTCAGCTATTTGTTGGCGCTTCGAAGATTTTCCTCGTTTATAACTTGCTCCTTCATTTCTGTTCGAAGATCTGTTTGTATCTTTGAGCTAGTTCAGCGTAGCTTTCGGCACTCAGTTTTATCGTTAGCTTGTGATGGTCTTCAAGTTTTTTGACGGGCTTTGCTGGGTTGCCGAGAACCATGCTTTCAGGTGGAATCTGCGTGTTTGGCGTTACCACAGCACCGGCGCCTATTATGCAGTTGTCCCCGATAACCGCTCCATCTAGAACTGTGCTGTTAATCCCCACGATCACGTAGCTTCCTATCGTCGCCCCGTGTATCACCGCTCCATGCCCAACAGTCACGTAGTCGCCTATCGAGCATGGTGTTAATCCCGCGTGAACCGAGCAGTTGTCCTGTATATTAGAGTACTTTCCCACTTTTATTGTTGAGAGGTCTCCTCTCACCACGGCGTAATCGAAGATCGAGGACCCCTCACCCAGCTCGACGTCCCCCGAAACGAAGGCATTAGGGCTCACATAAGACTTGGGGTGAAGCTTTGGAACCTTACCCAAGTACTCGATTACAGGCATCCAGACCCTCCACGCAATCGCTAACCGAATTACAGCGTAAGCCTTCTCTTTAATCTTTCCAAGCTTAACTATAAGAAAGAGGGAATTTGTGAGTGAAGGATTCCAGATGTAGAAGCAACTAGAACGATGAGGCAACAACCATACGACTATGTTTGAGGACGGAACTTGAAATAAAAAAGGAAATTTTGCGATGACAAAAAACGTTTGGAAACGGAGAAAAACAAAAAGAGTACGTTAAAAAAGGAGAGCTAAATCCTATCGCGGTCCTTTTAGGAGGATTTTTCAGCTCCGCCACACACTAAGTTTGCTGTTTGCTGTCACCCATATTGGAAACGCCTTAACCGCGCTGGGCTCCAGCGTGGGGCGCTAACCCTTTTCTGTGTTAAACGGTGCGTCTCCGAGCGATGAAGGTTGTGACATAAGTTCTCCCGGGATTACCGGGCTTTCGCTTGGGAGTAGATGGCTGCACTTTCTTAGCATCACGTAGCCGTTTCTGTATTTTCCGTCGGGTTTTTTGCCTCCCTTAACTATTTTCTCAACTTTGTAGGCACACTCGCCAACCCAAAGGATGTCACCTTCAAACACGTCAAAGTCCTGTCCTAGCGGGCTGTTAAGCGGGGGACATATCTGTGCAACCATTCTTCCATCATTTTTTCTCTTGTAGATGGCGCCTAAACCGAATTCCACATCACATATGCAGGCTCTCGTCGTTTCTTCAATAGACTCTAATTCTAGGCATTCCCTGGCTGCAGCAGCCTCCGGTTTTTTCGTGCTGAGGACAATATAGCCCGGCTTTTCATAG
>JAHLWW010000060.1 GCA_019057715.1 Candidatus Jordarchaeum sp. JNZ_1113 | reverse complement strand
TGGCGTGCCTCTGCAGGGTTATCCTCAACAATGCTTATTAGTCTCGCTACGGCCCGCTTGTTGCCCCTCAATGCCTCCTCTACAAGTTTTCCCCTTTCAACTTCCACAATAACCCTCATCCTCCAATTTCAACGTTGCCTTTTAATGTTCCTCTTTATGAACCCTATTACTTCCTCCGTCATAGTTCCGGGGCCAAACACCTCCGCTATGCCAACCTCCTTAAGCTTGGGAACATCCTCATCCGGTATTATCCCGCCAGCTATGACGAGCACGTCATCCACCCCGTTTTTCCGCAGAAGCTCCATCACCCTTGGAAGCAAGGTCATATGCGCACCGGAGAGTATGCTCAAGCAGAGGACGTCCACATCCTCCTGAATGACCGTTTCAACTATTTGCTCCGGCGTCTGCCTCAACCCGGTGTATATGACCTCAAAGCCGGCATCCCTGAGCGCAGCAGCGATTATTTTCGCTCCCCTATCATGGGAGTCGAGCCCCGGCTTAGCGACGAGCACCCTCACCCTTCTTCCGCTCACCGTTTCAGCCTCCCTAGAACACTATCAGCTCCTGATATTCCCCATAAACCTCTTTCAGAGTCTTTGTTATTTCTCCTATGCTGGCATAGACCTTAACCGCGTCAAGTATATAAGGCATAAGGTTCTCATCCCTCTCCGCCGCCCTCCTCAGAGCTGCAAGTCTCTCCTCGACCCTGCCATTGTCCCTCTCCGCCTTAACCCTTCTCAACCTTTCAACTTGTAGCCTCTCTACCTCTTCATCTATCCTCAATATCGGAACCTTAACCTTCTCATCCAAAGCGTACTTGTTGACTCCAACCACAACTCTCTCCCCTCTCTCTATTTCCTGCTGGTACCTTCTGGCGCTCTCAGCAATCTCCCTCTGGAAAAACCCTTTCTTGATGCCCTCCACGACTCCGCCCATCTTCTCTATTCTATCAAGGTACCTGAAAGTCTCCTCAACCAACCTTTCGGTGAGCCACTCGACGTAGTAGGAGCCGCCGAGCGGGTCAACAGTGCTGCACACCCCGCTTTCGTAAGCTATGATCTGCTGTGTTCTAAGAGAGACCCTGACAGCCTCCTCCGTCGGCAACGCTAAAGCTTCGTCGTACGAGTTTGCGTGAAGCGACTGTGCGCCTCCTAGAACAGCCGCCAGCGCCTGAATAGTAACCCTAACAATGTTGTTGAGGGGCTGCTGAGCTGTGAGGGTGCACCCTGACGTCTGAACGTGCATCCTAAGCCACATTGAGCGTTCCTTCTTAGCGTTAAACCTTTCCTTCATCAGAATAGCCCAGACCTTCCTTGCCGCTCTAAACTTAGCTATTTCCTCAAAAAAGTCGTTGTGCGACGCGAAAAAGAACGATAGCCGAGGTGCGAACTCGTCTACGTCTAACCCTCTCTCCATGGTAGCCTCAACATATGTTACGCCGTCAGCTATGGTGAATGCCAGCTCCTGGAGGGCTGTCGCCCCTGCTTCACGTATATGATAGCCGCTTATGCTTATAGGGTTCCACTTAGGCATTTTCCTAGTGCAGTACTCTATTAGGTCAACCGAGAGCTTAAGTGCGGCTTCAGGGGGGAATATGCAGAGCTTCTGAGCGATGAACTCCTTCAAGTTGTCGTTTTGCGTCGTTCCGCCCAGCTTCTCCATAGGAACCCCCTGCTTTTCACCCACTGCCACGTACATCGATAAGAGAATAGGGGCAGGCATGTTTATAGTCATTGAAGTGGTCACCTTGTCAAGAGGTATGCCGTCGAAAAGCATCTCCATGTCCTTCAGCGTCGAGACCGCCACGCCGCACCTTCCAACCTCACCCATAGAAAGCGGATCATCCGAGTCAAGCCCCATAATGGTAGGGTAGTCGAAGGCGACGCTCAGCCCTGTCTCCCCCTCGCTCAGCAAGTACTTGAAGCGCTTATTAGTGTCCTCAGCAGTCCCGAAGCCTGAGAACTGCCGCATCGTCCATATCCTGCTTCTGTACATGGTTGCATGGATGCCACGCGTGAACGGGTACTCTCCTGGAAATCCTAAATCACGCAGGTAGTCAAGTCCAGCTACATCCTCCGGTGTGTAAACGGGATTAACCTCGAACCCCGACGAAACCCTAAAGTTTTCCTCCCTCTCAGGAAGCGCCTCAAGCCACTTGCTGCGCGTCTCACGTTCCCATTTCTCCCTCGCCTTACTCAATTCACCCATCTTCCTTTCATCAAACATCACCAAACCCTCCACACTAACAAGCAAAAAATCGTCTTCAACACTAATAAAGCGTTTGACGCAACACTCCACTGACGATAACAAGGGAGACAAGTAAAAATAGAAAATTAAGAACGAAGTGGAAGGATGAAATAGGCTGTTCTCTACGCTTCTTACTCATTTTCCAGGTTCCTTGATGTATGTGGCCGCTTTCTCCGGCGTCTTCCCCTGTTTCACTTCGTGATAATAGGCGTACGTCATGGGTTCCGCATCGTTCAGAATTTCCGCGTCAACAACCCTTCCGATGAATATTGTGTGGGTTCCAACATCCACGCTGCTGACAACCTTTGCTTCGACGTATCCTACAGTGTTCTCAAGGACGATGGGTGCTCCCGTCACGCCAAGCTTATACTTTACGTTCTCGAATTTTTTTATCTCTTTTCCTGTTCTGAAGCCGAATATCCCAATGAACTTTAAAGGTGTGTCCCTTGTCAGAATCGAGACAGAAAAAACTCCACTCTTCCTGATAAACTCATGCGTCAAGTTCTGCTTGTTTATGCTTACAGCTATAGTAGGCGGGTCAGCTGTAACCTGGAAAACCGTGTTGGCTATCTGGCCATTGAGCTCCCCATTATTCCTCGAAGCGACAATATACAACCCGTAGCTGATCTTGTGAAGCGTCTTCAAGTTCATCTGGTTGCCCCCTCAACAACGTTCCTCTAAAATGAGGGAGGGTTTCGTTTTTAAACTTTCCTGAAGTAGCTGTAGACTTTTACGCCTATACTTGATAACCTCATGTAGAGCATGTATAAATAGAAGCGATCTCCAACTCTACGCGGTTTAAATATGCGCCGTGGTGGACGCATTACATGATGAGGAGTTTAATTAGGTATGCGCTAAGAACTAACACGAGAATGTGGTATGTGAGGAGGTTATGAGACGTCGTGACTTTGAAGCGGGTGAGCGCCTTCATGCGCCGACTGTTCAGGGCTGGGGAGTTTTGGCGCGTCTTTTTCCAGGAAAATTTTGCTCTTGAATTAGTGGACATTTTGATCGGCGAATACAGGAAAAGCGAGCGCAGACTAATACTGCTGGATTATGATGGAACGCTGGTGCCATTCGCAGATAAGCCTAGCGACGCTGAGCCTGATGAAGACCTCCTCGAGTTGCTTGGGTCGCTTGCTCGTGATGATAGGAATGAAGTCGTCATAGTTAGCGGCCGAGACAGAAGTTTCCTGGAAAAGTGGTTTGGAGGAAGGCAGTTAGGGTTGGTGGCTGAGCATGGAGCTTGGGTTAGAGTGAAGGGCGCCGGCTGGCGGCTTACTGGACCACTGGAAGATGGCTGGAAGAGGGAGGTTTTCCCGCTTCTCGAAGAATGCGTTAAAAACACCCCGGGCTCCTTCATAGAGGAGAAGAGTTTTTCGTTGGTCTGGCACTACAGGAAAGCTGACCCCCTCGTTGGGAGGATGAGGGCTAGATCGCTTAAAGAGAAGCTTACGAGTCTCGCCGCCCGCCTCGGGCTGGAAGTGTCTGAGGGGAACATGGTGGTGGAGGTCAAGAACTTGGGGGTGAACAAGGGACGCGCCGTCCTATACTGGACTTCGAAGGCTGACTGGGACTTTATACTAGCTATCGGGGACGACGTAACCGACGAGGACATGTTCGCCGCCCTTCCAAGCCAAAGCTACTCCGTAAAGGTTGGAGTACCCCCCTCCCAAGCCAAATTCTTCGTTAGGTCGGTTGAGGATGTGAGAACTATCCTAAGAGGGCTCGCTGAGTCATCCATGCATTCTCACGCACATGATAACGTGCATCATAAAAAGAGGATTTTTTCATGGTTTCTTGAAGGAGGTGCCACTGGTTGAAGGTTTTCCTGCACGAGATGACTTATCCCGAGGTCAGCCACAAAGCCGAAGAAGACACCGTGATTGTAATACCCGTAGGTAGCATAGAGCAGCACGGGGTTCATCTTCCTCTTGGAACAGACTTATTCATCGCTCTTGAAATCTCCAGGAGGTTGGCTGAGAAGACGGGCTCCATAGTGGCTCCAGCTTTATGGGTGGGTTTCTCTGAGGAGCACATGGCCTTCAAGGGAACTATAACGCTGGAAGGTGAAACGCTGGTAAGAGTGATACGTGACGTTATTAGAAGCCTGTCCTCTCATGGATTCAGGAAGTTCGTGGTCGTAAATGCGCATGGAGGCAACGACGCACATCTCAGGTCAGCTGTTCTTGACGCAAACCTTAACCTAAACGTCGACGTCCTCTACGTAGGACCAAACGAAATTTCATCCCTCCTACCTCGAGAACTTCAGCGTGAACTGGAGGAAAACATTGACCTTCATGCGGGCATCCTAGAGACCAGCATAATCAACCTCATACGCCCCGACCTCGTCCGGAGAGACCGTCCATCTAAGCCAAAGCTAACCCTCAGAAAACCCCTCCTCGAAGCCCTAGAACTCGTAAAGGATAACCCTACGCTCAGGGCAAGCGTCCTTTCCAGCTTTCTTACAAGGTTCGACAAGCTTTCAGATAACGGCTCCCTCACGCTGGCCGACCCACTAAGCCATTGGGACGAGTCTGAAACGGAGAAAGCGCTGGAGGAACTCGCTGTGAAACTCGCCGAAATAGTGGAGAAATGGAAGATTGCCGGGCGCGTAGATAATTAAAAGACCTAGCGTAAACCTTAAGGTGGAATAAGGTTTAGCTCTCACTGAAATGTGGAGGGAGTCACTCGTGAAGATTAAGATACGAAACTATCAGCCGTCGGACAGCGATGACACGATGCTTCTCATGAGAACTCTTGCGAACGAGGTGGGCCTTTCATTCAACCCTGAAAAGTGGCGCGAGTCTGATTACCTGCGCGTTTTCAGTCCAGGGTTAAGGAGGCAGACGCTGGTAGCTGAGGATGAGGAAACGAGGAGAGTCGTAGGCATGGGGATGGTTGAAGCACGCCTCGAGCCCACAGGCCACTTCGTCGGCTACTTGACAAACTGGGTTGTGGACAAAAAATACAGGGACAAGGGAGTAGGAAAGATGCTTGCTGAGGCAGCCATAGAAATACTCTCAAAGCTTAAAGTGGACGCCATACGTGTCGACGTCGGCATGAACTTCGTCGACAAGCTCTCTGAAAGACTTAAAAAGTTGGGCTTCACCCCCGTCTACGTTGTTTTCGAAAAGAAAATTAATGCACGTTAACTGGGGGCATCGTTTTGAACGAGAAGCCCGTCTATGGAATAGAGTGGAATGACCTAGTCATCGACTACGAGCAGCCGATAAGCGACGAGGTTCTCAAGTCGATGACGCTCACACAGCTGTTCGAGATGGTCGAGCACATGGAGTACGTCTATTTTTATTATCGCAGTGACGCATACTGGGCTGAGAAGGGAAACTGGAGTCAGTTCGAGGAAAACTTCAAGAAGGTGCACTTTCTCCTCATCTCGGCTAGGTTGACCCCAAACCATTACAGGAAATGGGCTGAAGGAAAACTTTCATACGCTAACCTAACATACAAGGAGCACATGAAAAGAATAATGGAAGATGGTAAATATTTTGCAAAAGTCGTCGAGGACGGGTTTTAATGCAAACAGTCGAACTCTGCAGGGGAATAATCCTTGTTGAGGGGGAAAGAGGTGGAAAATATCCCTCATCAAACTCTCTCCTAGTAGGAGAGGAAAGTTTCATACTGGTCGACACAGGCTTCTCCCTCTCACCCCAAGCAGTCAAAGAACTTAAGGAAAATTTTCGAGTTGAGGCAGTGGTTAACTCACACTGCCACGAAGACCACATACTCATGAACCACTTGTTCCAAGATGCGCAGATATGCTGCCACAGGCTTGACGCTCCCGCCGTGAGAAGCGTAACTGAACTCAACAACAGATACTTCACCCCAAAAGACAGAGAGCTGGCAAAGCTAGGCGAGCAATTCCTCCGCGTTCTCCTCAACCTTAAAGACTCGAAAGTTGACTTCGAGTTCGAAAACGGATACACGTTCAACTTAGACGTCACAAAGATGACAGTCCTATATGCCCCAGGGCACTCCGCGGGACACTGCTGTTTCTATTTCCCAAGAGAAAAAGTGGTTTTCCTATCCGATTACGACCTTACTTCGTTTGGACCATGGTATGGGGGAACAGATTCAAGCCTTACAGAAACGTTATCATCGGTAGAGAAGTTGAAGTCGCTCGAAGCGGAAGTAGCTGTCACAAGCCACAGGAAAGACCCCATCAGGGGACACGATGAAATACTAAAACTAATCGAAGAATATGTCTCAAAGATTCAGGAGAGAGAGAAACAAATACTTGACGCGCTTAGGGGGCGATGGATGAGCGCAGACGAACTAGCAGACCTAGCCATAATATACAGGCGCTTCCCGGAACCGAAAGACCTCTTCAAGGTCAGCGAAAGAATAATGATAGAGAAACACCTAGAAGCCCTGCTCGAAAAGGGAAAAGTGAAAAAGCAAGGCGACAAATTCACGGCAGCAAACGACCAATAAAATTACCATACGTGATTACTTTTCACGAGGCAACCGCATCAACCCCGAACGAACACGAGAACTCGCAAAAATAAGTAACAGAAGAATTGGAAAAACATACTCACACATTTTTTAGATTCCACTCTCATTCTAATTTAGGTTTATAAAGACCTGATGCAAAGATCATATCAGAACAAGTCTGGAACATGGGTGTTCGTCTTAGTTTAAAGTTTTGAAGGGGGTTACACGTGAGGGGCGAGAAGAACAGGGTTTACGTTATGGATTGCCTTGAGGGGATGAGGAGTCTTCTCGACGACGGTGAAGTCAGCGTCATCGTCACCTCTCCGCCATACAATATCGGAGCTAGCTATAACAAGTATGAAGATGTGCTTCCTAGAGAGAAGTACTTGGATTGGATGGAAGAGGTGGCGAGAGAGTGTAGACGCGTTCTGAGTGATGATGGTTCCTTTTTTCTAAACGTCGGCCATAAGCCCAGCGACTGGTGGGTTCCGCTGGAGGTAGCATTCAGGTTCAGGAAGCACTACGCCCTCCAAAACGTCATCATCTGGGTTAAGTCCATAGCGATAAGCAAGGCTGACGTAGGAGACTACCCGAACATCAGGGGTGACATAGCAGTTGGCCACTTCAAGCCTATAGGTGGGAGGCGCTTCCTGAACGACTGCTTCGAATACGTGTTTCACTTCACCAAGAGCGGGGAGGTCGAACTTGACAGGCTGGCAATCGGCGTGCCGTACCAGGACAAGTCCAACATTGGGAGGTGGAAGGCTGCAACGCAGGATTTGAGGTGCAGAGGCAACACGTGGTTCATACCTTACGAGACAATTCAGAGACGCGAAAAGCAGAGACCGCACCCAGCAACCTTCCCACCAAAGCTCCCAGAAATGTGCATAAAGCTGCACGGCCTCCGAAAAACCAAGCTTGTCCTAGACCCATTCATGGGAATAGGAAACACAGCCGTAGCATGCACAAGGCTCGGCGTCGACTGGATAGGCTTCGAAATAGATGAATACTACGCAAGCATAACGGAGAAAAGAGTCAAAGAAGCCAAGGAAAGTTTACTACAGTTTATTAGGTAACGGTTTAATGCTCCATTCTCTTACAATGTTCTCCTTCTTGTAGAGCTCTATGTTGCTCGTATTAAACTCGCACTTCAAGCTGACTTTGATCCTAGCTGCATCTATCATTTTGAAACCAGTAATTTTTTTCTTCTCATGGAGGAAGCCGATAATTATGTGACATGCATTCCTCGTAACCTTACTGAATTCAACAGGCTCGTAGTAGAACGTTCTAAACGTGCTGTTTAATTGATTCTTTTCCGCTAGTTTAACCTCAATATAATATGCTTTTCCTCCACGTTCAATCAGTATGTTAGGGTAGCCCGCAAACTTGTTTTCAGGTATTATGCCCGAAAGCTTCTCTCTCAACATACCCTCGAGCCTAACGCTAACTTCGTTCGGCCTCAGGGAACTGAAGTCCTCACCTTGCGCCTCCTCAACAACCTCTTTAGCTTTTTCATAGATTTCAGCGACAACTTCGTCATCTTCCTCCGTTATCGAGTAAACATCGTAGCCTGTTGTCATTTTGATTACATAACTAAATGGAATGTCCCGTACTCTTCGTAAAATGTTTTCGAAAAACTCCTTCCCCGGCAATCTACCTGAAATATCCGTCAACCAGTAAACCTCCCGTTTTGCAAATAATCAAAACCGGTTTGTGTTTATTGGCTACTTAATTGCAATTGTTTTTTTCCTAATATCGCGATGAATGGAAGTGTCCTCTTTAGGGGGACGCCCAGTTCGGCGAGTGCCTTCGCGTCTTTTATTTTTCCCTCGACTTCTCTCAGGTTAATTATTCGTCTCGCCAGCTTGGGCCCTATGCCGGGGACTCTGAGCAGCTCCTCGTAGCTTGCCTCGTTGACGTCGACAGGGTAAAGGTGAGGGTTGCTGAGGGCGAATGCAAGCTTCGGGTCAACATCTAAGGGCAGGTTTCCTTCCTCGCTGAAAACTATCTCCCCTAACTTGAAGCCGTAGTCTCTGAGGAGCCAGTCTGCTTGGTAAAGTCTGCGCTCTCTCACCTTCGGCGTCCTTGGCTTTGATTCGAAGCGCGTCCCTCTTATCGGGGTGAACGCCGAGTAATACGCCCTGTTAAGCCTTAACTCCCTGTAAAGCCAGTTTACTGTTTTGAGGATTTCGAGGTCCGACTCTTCTCCGCCTCCCACAACAAACTGCGTCGTGTGTCCCGAGGGCAGCAACCCCTTTCTTTTAAGTCCGCTAATCCACTTTAGCCTCCTCAGCAAGTCAACATTGAAGCTCTTGGTTGATGAGAGCTCTTGAAGTCTAACGCTGCTCGGCGCCTCAAGATTAACGCTGAGCCTATCAGCAAGCGTCGCCGCCTCTCTAACCACGGAGTACGATGCTCCAGGGAGAACCTTTAAATGAACGTACCCTGAGAAGCCATATTTCTCCCTAAGAATCCTAACAGCCTCTATCATTTCATTCATTGTTGAGTCGCTGTCCCCGCACACGCTAGACGAAAGGAAAAGCCCCTCAACATAGCCCTCACGGTACAGCTCCATGAAGAGCTTAGCGAACTCCTCCGGGCTAAACTTAACCCTCTTCGCCCGGGTGGACCGGGAAAATGCACAGTAACCGCAATCATGAATACAAATATTACCGTAAAGAATCTTGAGGAGGTTCATGCACCCTCCATCAGGAAGAGCTGCAGGATAAACCCATGGACCGAGGAGGGGACGTAGGCCGGTAGCCTTCTTAACTTTGTTAAGCGTTGGAGAAGATGAACACTTGTCGAACTCCGCTCCGGCTCCCAAGACCCTTAACTTATCAACAGTATCCATAAAACCCTCCTCGATATAGGAGAGGAACAAGTATCCTTTAAAATTTCCCTCCCTCTCAACCCCCTTAAGGGTTGTCGCGGCGTGAAGCGAACCGATAGAAATAAAATCCTTTAACTCGCTTCCTCTCTTCTCTAACAGAAAACCTTCATGGTGGTTGTCTTTGGATTTAGA
>JAHLWW010000059.1 GCA_019057715.1 Candidatus Jordarchaeum sp. JNZ_1113 | reverse complement strand
CCACAGGCTCCGGTGGATGCTTACTGATCAGTTCCATCATGCAGTATATTCCGGGTCCTGGTTCTATTTTTGCTGTTGGGATTTTCTTTAGTAGCTTGCCGAGCGTCCTCTTAATAGGCGGCATGAGGTCTCCAATGTTAGTTATTATTATTGCTTTAACACCGATCTTCTTAATGACCTCCTTTACGTTCGGATATAGAGCGTCTAGTATTACTAGGGCTTTGGCTTTGCTGTCCGTCATCTGATGCTCCACTTCCCTCGGAGTGTAGAGGGGGTTCATCGTAGTAGCTGTAGCTCCTATTCTGGAGGTGGCGTAATAGGCTATGGCGAACTGCGGGCAGTTAGGCAGCATTATAGCTACAACGTCACCCTGCGAGATCCCTATATCCAAAAGGGCTGCGGCGAACCTGTCAACTAAGGAGTCGAGTTCCTTGAAGGTTAAAGTTTTGCCCATAAAGTCCATTGCGATACTGTTTGGAGATCCTTTAGCAGCTTCGCGCAAAAGCTCGTCGATGCGCATTTCGGGAATCTTTATCGTTGTAGGTACATTTGGAGGGTAAAATTTAAACCAGGGTTTTTCCATGCTCATCTTTCCCTCACTCTCCCATTTGGGAGAATTATAAATGGGCATCTTTTTTATAAAGATTGTCCTTATGAGCCGCTAAGCGAGCTAGTCACTTAGTCTCGCCCATTTAATTAAAGGTGTGTATCAACGAGCTCAGCACTTCTCAATGTGCGGCTCAAAGTCTTTCTAGCGATTTCGAGTAGCTTCATCGCAGTCACCCTCAATGGGTAGTCGCCATTGCTAGGAGCTGGCTGGTCTTAGTTAGCGTTTCTAAGAGTTAGAATAAGTTAAGCTTGAGGGAGTTGTTGCTACGAGTAAAGACGAATTAAAATGAAAGATGGACATGTATGCTTTAGACCTCTTACTCGCTTGGCGTTGATTAATGAGTTATGTTTGTTCCTCGTTGATGCTTTTTGTTGCTTTCTTCGAGAAGTTTTGTCTTATTTTTCTCTAGGTTTAGTAAGGTTTAAATATGTTGTAACAATTGTTAAGTCAATGAAAGAGGGATGCGCAGTGCTTAGGGTCTATAACACGCTTTCGCGCTCAAAAGAGCCCTTTGAACCTGTTGAACCACCATTAGTTAGAATGTACGTCTGTGGCCCGACAGTCTATGATGAAGCGCACATGGGCCACGCTAGGACGTACGTTGCATTCGACACTATAAGGCGCATACTTGAATTCTTCGGCTACGAGGTATTCTACGTCCAGAACATAACCGACATTGATGACAAGATAATCAACAGAGCCGAAGCGGAGGGGGCTTCGCCCGCTGATATAGCCGAAAGATACTCGGCGTCATACTTTAGGGACATGGACGATCTAAACGTTAGGAGAGCAGACGTTCACCCGAGAGTAACAGATCACATGGAAGACATAATAGAAGCCGTTGCCCGCCTCATAGAAAAGGGGGTGGCTTATGAAGCTGACGGAAACGTATACTTTGAAGTGTCGAGTTTCCCTCATTATGGCAGGCTTTCGGGAGTGAAGTTCGAGGAGCTTATAGCTGGAGCTAGAGTTGAGCCGGATGCCGCGAAGAAAAATCCAGCCGACTTCGCTCTCTGGAAAAAGGAGAGAAGGGAGGGCGTAGGTTGGAGTTCACCCTGGGGGTATGGGAGACCAGGGTGGCATATAGAGTGCAGCGTCATGTCTACGAAGTATCTGGGGCCAAGACTGGACATTCACGGCGGAGGACAAGACTTGATATTTCCTCACCATGAAAACGAGATTGCTCAATCTGAAAGTCTGACGGGTATTTCATCCTTCGTCAAGTACTGGATTCATACAGGGTACCTCACGATTAAGGGGGAGAAGATGTCTAAGTCGCTGGGGAACTATGTGACTATACGGGAGGTCTTGAGGCGGCACAGCGCCGGCGCCGTCAGGCTTTTCCTGTTGTCAACCCATTACCGTTCCCCGATAGATTTTATGTGGGAAGGGCTGGAAGCTGCGGAGAGCAACCTGAGATACCTCGTTAATACCATGGATAGGTTGGAGGCGAGTATACGGCAAGCTGAAATGGGATCTGGACCGGTGGAGATGCACGCTAAAATCACTGAGAACGCTAAGAAGTTCATATTAGCGCTTGAGGATGATTTCTCCACCCCGGTGGCTTTAAGCCACATGTATAGGTTGGCGAGAGAGCTTAACGCGTACCTAGACGATCAGGAGACATTTGAGAGGGGGGTGCTGGAAAGGGGGCTACGCGTGATTGCTAAGGCGTGTGAGACCCTCGGGATCGTAACGGGAAAGAGCTTAAGTGTGCCGGAAATTGTCGAGAAACTGATCAAAATACTGGTGGAAGTTAGGTCGGATGCTAGAAGAAGAAGGGACTGGAAGCTGGCTGACGAGCTAAGAGAGAAACTGAGGGAAAGTGGAGTGGTCTTAGAGGATAAAGGAGACAAGACTCTCTGGAAAATAACCAGGTAGTAAAGTCTCACCGAATCCACCAGAGTTAATTAAAAAAGGTAGTGGCTGTCAGAGAGAGGACAGCTGAATAAATTAATAAATGCGAACCTTCTTAATTTTTAGTTTTAGTGGTATCTGTGCACTTACCAAAAGAATAAAAAGAATTAATGTGGAAAATATTATTTCTGGTAGCGGAGGTCTCCCGTTGAGAAGCGAGTGGTTTGACGTGCTCGTGGATGGAGCAAATGTCGTTATGCATGAAACGGATAACGCGGGAAAGGGGAAAATTGAGACCCTGAAGCAGGTTGTCTCCAAGCTTAAGGACGCCGAGCTTAGGTTCTTTGTCCTTTTTGATAAAGGAATAACGAGAAAGTGTGACGAACCTAGCTACTTAAGGAAACTAGAGAAAGAGGGGGTTGGCTTCACAGTCCCCGGAGGCAAGGAGGCTGACGCTTACCTTCTTTTCCTAGCTGAGAGAGCATACGACTGTTACGTTTTGAGCAGGGATAGGTTTGCAGATTACGAGCAAATATACCCTTCAATACGAAAAAGACGTATCGTCTACAACTTGAATGAGGGACAACTAGAGTTTAAGCCAGGTTTAGAGGAAGTTAAAAACAGACGGGCGCCTCCGAGGCGGCCAGCTGCGCTTAACGTCGAGTGCAGCATTGAACAAGTTAGAAGGTTTCTGGTTTTAGTAACGAAGAGCAAAATCGCAAAACTGTGCTCAGAGGAATTGCTTATCGAGCGAAAAACGAAAAATGAACGCGGTAGAATACACATTGAAGCAGAGTTCAAAGAGGTGTTTAAAAATAGTGAGGGTCGATCTGGAGTATTGCTTGTTAAGGCGAATGGAATCAAGTGCCTCGACTACAAGTCTAAAAGCGGGATGACACATCTGACTTGGACGCCTTACAAGCTTAACCCGACACTCGGACGGCTCTCAGGCTACGCTTCACCACGAGCAATAATAATGCTCATAGAATCAGACTGCATACACATCCCCCTTCCCATGAAAGAAAAAAGAGGAAGTCTCACGTCACTCGAACGCGCATGCAACGGTCAGCCACAAGCAATGCTAAGCACTTTGAGAAATGCATGATAAAGGTTACCTTCCGGCATCATCTAGCTGGCGCATAGTAGCACCTTTTAGGGGAAATTACTTCCCCCTTCTGCTTTAGGTTCTGTATTATTTTTGATATTTCCTTGCTGTCAAGGTTGACGATCTTCGCCAAGTCGCCTGGCCTTAGCGGCTTCCCAGCTTTCCTCATGGCATCGAGAACGAGGCGCTCCTTATCCTCCATATGTTGCACCCCCTCTTCAGCACCTAAAGCACATAAAAAAACGGAGAATATTAAGGTTGACGTAAAGAAAGTAATACAAAAAAAAGAAAAATGAGCAAGTTGTGAAGGAGAGAAAGAGGGCTAGTATCTTCTTCCTCTTCTGTACTCTCCTCTATCCTGCTGGAATCTGGGCTTATATGGACGTCTTTGCTGCTCGTAGAACCTGTCTGAGAGGTTATTTTCCGTGTTGACGTTCACTTCATGTTCTCCGTTGTCCTCCTCCACGCTCCCGTAGCGTCCAATATTTAGTCTGAGGGAATTCCTATATATCGTGGTGTAAACGTTCCTTAGAACGTAGACTTGTCCTGGCGTCAATTTATCGATCTCGTCGTTCCAGAGCGTGAGGTATATGCAACCAGTCTCGTCGCCAACTAAAGCGTCGGCAACCCTCAGAGTCTCACCCGTTCTCCTAGAGACAACCTCTCTTTCGTCACCCAGCGAGTCACACTTGACAATTATATTTATGTTTTTAAGGTTGGGCTTTAAGTCAGATACCTTGCTGAAGGACGATTCACTCAACACTCATTCCATCCTTTGCTTTCAGAGAAGAAAGCCGTTCGACACGACTTCTTCTATGCCTGAGACAACACCTTACTCCTATTTAAACCTTTGGAGTCAAGGTCTCCGCAAACTAGCAAGCACCAGCAAATCTTCTTTTCGCTTATTGCTTCCGCCCTTCAGCTTTGAAGCTTCCTTAAATTGGCGGACGTCGCAAGATACAATTTCAGTTCTCCCTTTCCTTAATTGTTCCTTTAGACTCCGAGCAGAGGCTTAAACTACCCAGGTAAAAGGAAAGTAAATAAAAGTTGATTGCTGTTGGCTTTCGAGACGAGCGACGTAGACGTATCATGTATTCTGTTTTGAGCATCTAAGCCCTTGCTTTCCTGCGTTTCGCAGGCAGTCGTTACATGATGCGCAGTCCGACTTTAGCCCTTCGCCCTTCATCCACTTCATCGGAAGATCAGGGTCTCTGATTAGTGGGCGCGACATCGATATGAAGTCGGCGTACCTCTTCTCGATTATTTCCTCCGCTACGCTCTTCGACCTTATCCCACCGACAAGCATTATCGGCGTCGATGGCAAAGCCTTCTTGGCCTCTATCGCTAAGGAGAGGAAGTATGCTTCAGGTTCCCCCTTTCCGACGTTCGTTCTCACAGAGGTTAAGTTCCCATAGAGCGACGACTCGTATATTCCCCCCGACACTTCTATAGCGTCAGCCCCGCTCTCCGAGACCATTCGGGCTATCTCGACCGACTCGGGCAGTTTCAACCTGTTTTCGTCAGCAACAAAGTCATCCATTTGAAGCTTCACAAGCACCGGCCAGTCCCTGCCACAAGCCTTCTTCATGCCTCTAACCATTTCAATAAGCATTCTAGCTCTGTTCTCCGTGCTTCCACCATACTCATCGTTTCTCCTGTTCGAGTAGGGAGAAAGGAACTGCGAAACAAGGTAGCCGTGGCACGCCTGAATCTGCACACCGTCAAACCCAGCATCCTTCGCTCTCTCCGCCGCACTTACAAAGTCCTCAATGACCTCTTTAACTTCTTCGCGGGTCATCTCTCTCGGCGTAGCATTAACAGACTTGTCAGGTATAGGTGAAGGAGCTATGAGAACGCCACCTGTGAGCTTCGGGTGCGCCTGCCTCCCCCCATGAGACAGCTGAACTACCACTTTGACTTCTGGATCAACTTCACGGACGGCTTCAACCATCTTTCTTAGAGGAGGCACGCACGCGTCAGAGTAAAGCCCCGCCTGGCCCCTTAGGGCTATACCGTCCTTCCGCACATAGGCGAACCCAGTGATTATCAGTCCTGTACCTCCCTTCGCAAGCTTCCTGTAGAGCTCAACGTAGCGCTCGCCCACAATGCCGTTCTCGTCCGCTAACCCCTCATAGGTGGCTGACCTAACAATCCTGTTTTTAACCTCCATGGGTCCTACAAGTCCTGGTTCGAAGAGCAAGCAATCACCTCTCCGAATAATTGGGCAACAAACAGTAAGAGAACGCCTTTAAAAAATTGCTTGATGATGACGACTCCTATGCCGCGCTTATTTCTTGCAGCTTATAGACGACGCATAGAAAAACATTTATTCCACTTATTCCACTTTTTCCACTTGGTGGAAGAATGAAGACGATCAAGGTTAGCGATGAAACATACAGGAAGCTCTGCGAAAAAGCAGGAAGACTTCAGGCTGAGCTGAAAAGACCAGTATCAATCGATGAAACGATACGTTACCTGCTGGAAGAGAAGAAAAAAAGCGGTATCTTGGAGCTAGCCGGAAGCTGGGAGCTTAAAGATGATGAAGCTGAGGAGATATTTTCCTCGCTCAGAAGGTGGTGGGGCAGTTGGAGGACGGAAAGGTCTGCCTAGATTCGGATGTGCTCATAAGCTACCTTAGGGGTAAAAGCGCGGCGGTCGACGATGTACGCAGGCTTGAGGAGGAGGCAGTTACCTTATCAACGACTTCGATAAACGCCTTTGAGGTTTTTTACGGCGCCTATAAAAGCGGAAGGAGGATGAACGTGGAAAGCGCCATTAGGCTTATGGAGAGGCTCGTGATCCTCCACTTTGACAGAGAAGCCGCTGAGGCCGCAGGAAGAATTCTAGCCCAGCTCGAGGCAAAAGGAGAGTTAGTGGAGTTTAGAGACGTGCTTATAGGGGCAACTTGCCTAGTTAATGGGTACACCATAGCCACTTGGAACGCCAAGCACTTCAGGAGGATCCCTGGCTTAAAAGTTATTGAGCTGCAACGCTGAACGTGAGCAACGGGAGTTTGAAGGAGAGAGCTGAAGCACGTGCTTCAACTCTTGTCGTCTTCGAAAATGATATTTTAAGAGTTTGGATAAGAAATTTTGGGGAGGTCCTTTGTCGTCTGAGATTCTTCGCAGGAAAGTGCTGGATGTGATTAACATAGTCGAGAGCCATGGACTCTTTGTACACGACAGCAGGCTGGTCGTCAGGTGTGGAGATGGAGAGGAGATTAGAGTTTTGGAGATGCCGCTGGTCGTCACGTTGGCTGTCCTCAACGCTTTGGTTCCTAGGGGGGCCATGCTGCTTTACGGCGGACACGGCGGGGGCAAGACGACGCTGGCGAAGGTTTTGGGGCGCATGATGACTGGCGCCTATCTTTCAGATGTGGAGGAGGCCATAGTGCGCGGGCACCCTCAACTCACAGAGGAGAAGATGATAGCAACCCTCAAACCCGGACGCTTACTGAAGGACGGAGTGGAGGAGGTGGTGTGGCGCAGGTTCGTTACTAGCTTCTGGAAGATCGTGGATGAGGTCAACAGGCTCACACCCTACACCCAGAACATTCTTCTCTCTCTCCTCGCCGAGGGGAAGGTGAAGTTCTATGATGCGGTCTATGAGTGCGACCACTTTGTCCTTTACGCGACCATGAACCCCCAGGACCCTGGAACGTTCGAGGTGGGGCTTCCATTCCTTGACAGGTTCGGCATAGCGGTGCCCATAACGATGCCGAGCCTCACCGAGATCCCCTTCATTCTTGCAGGGCAGGACGAGAAGCTGTATGGCTACGACCCGTATTACCAAGTCCCCCAAGTGCTGAGCATGGAAGAGCTGGTCTCCACCTGGCGGCTGGTTGACGCCATCCCAGTAGACGAGGAGGCAAAGTTATTCGTGGGTAACCTCATGTCAGAGTTCTCTGTCTGCGAGAGGACATCGAAGGAAAACGTGGCCATCCTCAGACCGGATACAGGCCTCTGCGACGGGTGCCACTTCAACGTTGAAAAATCAGTATGCAACAAGGTTGTGACGCCTCTCAGCGTGAGGGCTGCTAAGGACATTTTAAGGTACTCTAAGGCGTTATCTTGGCTCCTTGGACTGGAAAAGGTGACCGTTGACGTGGTTTATGCCGTAGCGCCCTACGCGATATGGCACAGGGTTAGATACCCGGAGAAGCTCATCAGGGAGGAGCCATACTACGGGGACCAGTTGAAGTTCACGTTGAACATTGTGAGGCTTGTGAGGGAGAGGTTTGCGGCGAGAAGAAAAGCTCTGGAGATCTTTGAGAAATTCAAAGTGGGGGAGGGAGACGAGAAAGAGATGAGGATGCTTGAGGAGTGGGGGAGAAGCGACGTGGTGGTCAAGGTGGAGGTGGCGCCGAAGGCTCGCTACTTCGCCAGCAGGGAGTACAGGAAAATGATAGAAATGCTGAAAATGGCCTTGGGGTCTGGAAGCGTCGAGAAGCTTGAAGAAGTCAGAGACGCCGTTGTGTCAGAGGGGGGCATACCGAACAGGTTTGAGATACTGCGCATGGTCGAGGAGAAACTTTACGAGAGTACAAAGAGAAGCTACAAGGTGACTTTCATAGACTGGAAAGCGATATACGGTAGGCTCGCTGAAAGGTTCCCCGAGCTACAGGAGCCGCTCAAGCACACCTTCAACCCTCCAAAGTCAAGGTTCATTAAGAGCCGGGAACTCATCATAGCTGTTCACACCACGGGAAGGCATGAGGATGACCCAGTATTCATAGAGGTGGCTGGAGGGAGAAAAGCGGAGGAAGTGTCAAAGCTTATAAAGGAGGCTTGTGGAAGCTGATAGAAAGAAGGGGAAGGAAAAGAGGGGAAAGTAAGAAGATTCTCTCAGCGGTCAGGAGGGGAGTTTCATTAGCTGTCAGTGACTTCTATTACCCCCCAGTTCCCGATCCTGAGGTCAGAGTAGGAAACGTGAAGGAAACATTATTTTATATTACGGAGAACGATTGGAAGATACACATAAACGTCAGGGATGTGCCCCCGCTGAGGGGTGATGAACTTGTGGCCTTTTTTCGCTCGTTGTGTAGGCACGAACTGGGGCACTATGCGGTCTGCCCATACGATGTTCCCACATCGACGCTCATAACTGGTAGTGCCGCCAAGCAGGTTGGAACAGACCTAGCAGGCTTCGTCGCAAACTTTTTCTCAGACCTCGTCGTCGACAACTATCTTTTCGAGAGATACCCTGATGAGACCGTGTGGGAGAAGAAAATCACCGTGAACTATGCTCGTAGCACTGGTTCGCCGAGCAAGGTGTGGATGGTGCTCGTTAGGTGCTACGAGAAAATGTTGAAAGTTAAACTCGCGAAAAATTTAGAGACATCCAGAGAGATAGACAAAGCTGCATCGAGAATAGTTAGGACAATTAGGAGAGGGGGAGTGCTGAATGAGGAAACATGGCCGAGGAAAGTGAGGAAGGTGGCTGAGATACTTAAGCCTTTCTTGGAGGAATTAAGAGAGCCGACGGCTGGTGTTAAGGGAGAATATAAGGAGACGCCTACAGGCAAACGTGTTTTTGTTCCAGAGGATGTCGCGAGGACTATGAGGGGAAATCCCTTGAAGCCGCCGCTTAGAAGAGAAGGTGAAAGCTGCGAGAAGGCGGCGGCGAGGCATGCCGAGAGAGGTGAGAGGCTTGAGGGCTTCGTTTATGCTGCAAGGTCGGCTGGGCTTGTTTCAAGTGAAAAGGAGGCATTAAGGGCTTGGTATAGGGCGAAGGCTGACATGAAGATTAATGTTAAGCTTAAGTCGGCGAGGAGGAAGGGAGCGGAGGTGCAGGTTTACCCCGACATATGGAGGATTGACGACCCGATCGAGGAGCTCGACATACCTCTCTCTATACAGTCATTCCCTAGAATGATACCGGGCGTGACGACGAAGAAATGGATTAAGAGTTCAGGTGAGAGTGGAGGGAGGGAGGGGGCGCCGCCCGACATGTTAATAGTCCTGGATAGTTCGGGCAGCATGGAGGGCTTTGGAGATGGGACACCTTTCGATCTAGCGCTCATAGCAGCTTTCTCAGCCCTCAAATTCGCGATGAGCAGGAGCTGTAAGGTTGCAGCCATCAACTTCTCCGATAGAGCGATAGAGTGCAACTGGACCAGGGACAGAATCAACATTGAGAACACGCTTCTAGCGTATCAGGGTAACGGCACCGTTCTCCCCGTGAAAAACATAATAGATATCGCGATGAAAAACAATTCAAAGATCCTGCTACTAATAATAACGG